>NZ_JBLYZI010000055.1:0-37504 GCF_057680865.1 Endozoicomonas sp. Z74 | reverse complement strand
TATAACCAACCCCAGATGATACTGTATAACTGTTTCCCGAAACGTGGGCAACCTTACAACTATCTCCATAAAACAACTGCCGACCAAAAGAATCGCCTGCTACTTCACGGGTAATATCTCGTGATGCATCCCCAGTCTGATCAGTATAATCCCGGGAAGCCATCACCAGATCATCATTGATAGTCACCTGCCAGGCTTCACGGGAAGTCACTGCGAAATTCAGTCGAATCGGTAGCTTCTTCGGTGAATTCTGGTCACTGGTCGGCTTATAGTTGGGCGCACAGTTAGCCACCGCAATCAGCTGGCCATCCACATCATAAGCACCCAGTTCACGAACCGTGAAACCACCATCTTCAGGAGGAATAAAAGCTTCCAGCTTCAGGATAGGGGCTGAGCCATCACCTTTGTCATAAACTTCTACTGAGTCAATCTTGTAGCGGTCAATTTCATTAACCAGCGTTTTCATAGCCTGGTCAGGTTCTACATAACGACCGTTACCATCCCCTACCGCAATATGGGTAAATTCAATCTGCTTTCCCAGAACCTTGTAGTTAGCTTCTTTATCTTCACCAATAAAGGTCAACAAACCACCGTAACGCTGATCAGGAAGAGGAACGTCCGTCATTCTTAAAATCTCCAGGGTAGCGCTTCAATCACATCGCCGGTCTGGGCATAGACCAGATGCTTATTGTTTCCGCTTGCAATTGTTGCCGTAATATTCCATGGCTGGCATTCAAGAGAATCACCAGTCTGGGCATAAAAAACATGTTTAAAGTCACCGCCTATTTCGGCAGTTATACGTAACTCTTTTAAATGACTGCGCGTGTTTTTGTTGATCAGGATGGCTTGGGTCAGGTCTTCATCGGTTATCGGGTCATAACCACTATCACCGGTATTAACCTCTACCGCAAATTCACCACGCTTAAGATTTTCTGGCTCCTGAAACCATTCGATTAACCGTGCATCACCGCGAATATCATGAATAGCCTGCTTGACCGCCCTCGCAGTTCCCTTAATCCGATGAAGATCCAGCGCACTGGCAACAACACGACGTTTGGTTTCTTCTGGCCACTCCGCCCGCCATAGATCCACCGACACCGCATAAGCCAGATACGGAAGCCACCAGCCAGGACAGCGCCAGGCATCCCATAGTGTTTCTGTGGGAATATCTATTTCTGACAGTCGCTCACCAACAGCAATATCCAGCCGCTGTTCAATTTCTGAAGTAGATGAAGGCAGAATGGATTTAATCTCATTCGACATACCCGCCTATCTCCACTTTATAATCGGTACAGTAAGGGGCCTGATGCTTTTCGCAGTGAATATCAGTCCAGTCTTTCAGCTGGACATCCTCAACCCCTTCCACTTTCAGAGCGTGCTTGATACCGGCATCAGTCACCCAGGCTTTCAGCTTGTGCTGTTTCTCAATATAAGCTTCAAGCCTCTTTCTGGCCTCCTGAACCACCAGCACCGGGTCTGGACCCCGTTTTAAAAACAGCTCAGCATCAACAATATAACCAATGATTTCAGCAGCTTTGGCTGTAAATCTATCGCTAAGCGGTCTGACTGATTCGGTCACCGCATCAATAGCATCAAGAATATCCTGTGTCGGTACACCATCCCCTACCCGACTGAGAACATAGAGATTGACGGTGATTGGTTCGGGGCTTACAGGTAATGCATCCTTTACATCAGGGTGAGCACTCCGGGCAAAATAGATATAAGCGCCATCTGGCCCGGCAACACTCATCCCCTCTGGGGCCTGTTGAATCCGCTCCCGATAATCATCATCCTTTTCACCGGCAAGCCTGGGTGTTCGGTGATAAGTAACACCGATATGATCCAGCTGCGGGCCTTCTGCAAAGGCCAGTGACAAACCTAAAGCCTGCTCGTTGGCATCCTGCCGATAATTCGCTTCCCGGTAAGCTGTGGCTGACGCAGCCCGGTACGCAGGATCTGAGGGACTGTTATTCTCCAACCCTGCCCGCTTTACGGTATCAGACCGGATTTCTTCATAATCGACCTGCTCCACCGCATCCAGCGGGGGCAGTTGTGAAATATCAATTCCCGCCATCAAAGATAATCCCGTCCAGTTCTACTTCTTCACCGTTCTCCAGCAGAGTTCCGGCAACGTCGATAACCCACCAGTTCGCTTTCTGGCGCTCGATTCTCATATCCTTCAAACCAAAGTCTTCAAGCCCGTTAACCGGGTTATTGATGGCTTCAGCCAGCCGGATAAACACCTCCATATGAAAACTTTCATCAATGTTGTGGTCCACCAGCTCATGATGCCGGGAACCAAAATCACGGTTACCCACCAGCGAACCCAGTTCGGTATTAATTACATCCGATAGTCTTTGCTTCAGGTATGCGATACCCTCCAGCAAAGCACCAGATTCACGGTCAGTACCAGATTTCATAAAAGGTCTTTGATGTCTTCAGGTAAGGTTTGATCCAGCACCGCCTGAGAACAGGGATTACCCCACAGGCTGGATAACTGTTGTGATAGCGACATGGCATTAACTTTCTTTGCCAGCTCTGCCAGTAACGAATTTTCACCGGCTATAGCCTTCCCAATGGAAGCAGCCAGGCTCCCAATTGACCCGGTTAAATCGCCCAGCAATGCCAGTAATTCAGATTCGCTGATTTCACCAGCAAGGTAGCGGGCAATGGCTTTACTGATATCTGCCGCTCCCGATCCGATACCGGAAAACAGATCATTGAAAGCCCCGGTAATCATTCCGGTTGATCCGGCTGTGTTAAAACAGCCGGAAGGGATATCAGAGCCCACAGCATCCAGCCGGTTGACCATATCCGCCTGACCCAACTGACGGGTCAGGGCTGACTTCTGGTTATTGATATAGCTGGATGCACTGTTCAGCTCTGACTGAGTATTCTGAAGGCTGTCAATAACATCATCCACATCAACGCCCGGGGCGCTCAGCTGCTCCAGCTCTTCAATAACTACAGAAAGCTGATTACTGGCCTGACTGATCTCAACATCTGCCGGACTCTGGATATTCAGACCACCGCCCAAAATCTTGTCATACAGTTCTTTATTCAGGTTCATTACTGTTGCTGCTGTGGGGAAGACGTTGGATTTCCTAAATTGCCTATATGGTCATGACCGTTATAAATACCACGGTCATCTGCCATGCTTCGGGTATGGTCAGTAATATCCTTATCAGCCTTAATGGCTTTGGTAACATACAGACCGCCATCAATTTCCGTATCACCTACCAATTTGATTCCGCCTTTAGAGACCAGTTCAGTTTTCCCTGCATCTGGAAGAACGGCTTTCAACTGGCTGTCTTTCTGGTGATAGCTGATCTCTGCGCCATCCTCATAGCGAACCAGATGCAAATCAGGATCTGATGAGGGGGCCGGAAAATCCCCGTAATAGGAGCCCGGCATAATCTCCCCCTGGGAAAGATCTCCATCACTGATAACGGTCACCCCTTCCCCCACAGATGGGCACCACCAAGTGATAGCGCCACCGGTTCGGAGTGGCTTCCATTGCAGCCAACCGGTTTTCAGCTTCGGACCATAGGCAACCCGGGCAATATGTTTTTCCGGATTTACCTCAGCAATGGTTCCGCGAACCACCATCTGAGCAATACTCCGCTCCAGCTCTTCAAGTCGTTGGCGCAATTCTTCCAGTAAATCCATTTATGAATCCGGTATTGGCGTGTAATCGTCTTTATGAGCCAGCCCTATCTTGGGGGCTTCACTGTAAAAGGCTTCTTCTGGGGTATCATCAGGAGGAAGTTTCATTTCGCCCAGGTGAAACACCTGGTCAAAGCACACCACCCAGCTTTCAAACCCCTTGCTGTCAGGATCAAATGCGCCAGGGAAGGCCCTTAGCTCAGTTGGTCGCTCTGATGCCCTTCCAAGCCCCCAGCGGTTACCATCCACCAGCTGCAGTATACGGGCTGAAAAATTCCGAACTTCCAGCTGAACATTATCAACCTGAGCACTCAACATGCAGTGAAAAGCAAACTGAATAGTGACTGGCGTCCGGCCTCCTGTATTCTTTCCTGCAGGTGACATTTCACCCACTTCAACCAATACAGCCGGTAGGGCCAGTTTCTTCCTGTCACCTATGGGGTCATAAGCCGCCACGTTCTTCATCGAAGGCATAGCCGCCTTAATCGCAGCTATCATGTTGTTATGAACCAGGGTCAGATCATCAATACTATTTTCGCTCATGGTTCACCACGTAATTCAGTTCCTGTTCAAACACTATTCTGAACCGTGACTCAAGCTGCCTGGACCATCGCTTCATTATCTCCTGCGCCCTGTCATCTACATTCATCCCAAGACGCATAACCGGAAAACGGCCAGCCTGTGGCCCAAAACCTCTGTAATTGGGATGATGAAGGTACGATTTATATTTCTTGCCTGAAACCCGCTCAATTCCTACTGGAAAACCTTCTCCATATGACCGCCTCTTATCAACTCTGATCCAGACTTTTTTCTGGGCATCATAAACCGATTGATAAAAGGCACTGGGAACCAGAGGTAGTTTCCCGGCTTTAACCCCTTTTTTGTTTTGCCTGACTGAGCCTGCATTCTCCAGAGGCAACCGGGCAGTACCCAGCCACAGAATAATTACCCGGTCATCCCCTTCGCCTGTCGCATTAACAGACATACGGCTTTTCAATGCCTTTTGAACAACTCCAAGCTCTCCAGCCAAATCTCTGGCTATTCGGACTTTCAGCCAGTTAAGCGTCTTTTTGCTGGCCCGTTCAGCGGCCTTATTAATCAGCTCTGGAGTTGCCTGGATTCTGGCGGTTATATCCCGGATTTCCCGGCTAACCCCCAATCTTATGGTTTGCCCCCAGCCATCACGTGTTCTGCCAGGGTAAACCATTGTCATTTTCTGACTCTTCCTGCCGATCTGCTAACCAGAGTTCTGTCATGCCTAACCCGTCATCATGCCAACGGGCAACAAAATACACGCGCTTACTGATAGTGACAGTCCATTTTTTACTGATACCTTCACAGTGTTTGCTGTCAACGCTCAGTACCGGGGAGCGCTCCTGAAAAATGGAACCAACCTGTGTTTCACCGCTTCGGGCTTTGGCTTCGATATCGGTTCGGGGGTTATTGAATATCCCTTTAACCAGGAATGACTCTTCCTGATCGGGAGTAACTACAGCTTCAGTATCCCAGGTCAGGCTTAAAGCCCGCCGGTCAATATCTGCAAATCGACTCATTGACAGTCCTGAATTGGTGTCACGAACCAGTGACATACACCCGCTCAGCTGTTACCGGTTATGTGCAGCACCGGTTCGCAACAGAAAGCCCACTGCACCGCCTCCAGCATGAAGCCTTCTCAGGGTTAGAAATGGGCTTTGGGTTGCGCCCTGCAAAACACAGGGCTCAATAATCTTTATTTCTGGCTTTCTTTAAATAAAGATTTGTTAAGCTTTATAACCGAGCACGCCCTTAAGCAGCAAGCCGCAGTCTTTAGCAACCACCAGCTCTTTCACCTGCTCACCTACACGCACACGACGCCCCCCTTTCAGACCGATATCCTCATCAAACCAGTCAGACGCGAACCAGTCGTTATGCTGAGCGGTAAAGCCCCAGGTAATAGCGCCATTTTCAGTGGTTGCATTTTCGTTGATGTAGGTAAAACAGCAATGGTCTTTCCAGGCACGCTCAATGCTTGGGTCTTTGCCTTTCTTCGAAATATTAACGTACGCCTCACCAATATTGACGTTTTCCAGCTCCAGAAGCTCTGCCACCTGGCGGGCAGTTGCCGAACCTTTATCACCACTGTTTCCGTGCATGGCCGCAACAATGGAGCGGTTGGTTCTGAGCTGTGTCCATTCACGACGACCAATATTCAGAGTATTTGGCCGCATCAACGGCTTATCCAGATGCTCCAGAAAATATGACAACAAGTCAGCATCCTTGTTATCAAACTTCATGTCATTTTCTACATTCTTAATCGTGCCATGACTGGCATCATTAAACGCAATCTTGGCTGCCCGGACTTCACGCCCCAGGTAAATCAGATCAGTCAAACCCTGAGCTGCATGGCTGAGCGGGTCATAACCTTCACGAGCATTGTCAATATCAGTCTGGGGAATGGCATCTTCCAGACCGTAATCTTTGGTAGAGTCTGTGCGCTCATCAGCACTGAACTCAACTTCATTAGTTACCCCCTTACGGCTGACTTCAGTTTCAGGCAGCGTAAAACGTTCGGTTTTGTCGTACTCATACCATTTAAACGATTCCAGGCCGACAGGAACCTTGGGTATAACAGCATCCGCAATCATACGGGTATTACGGTAGGCAACAGCTACAGCCACCAGCACCGGGTTGACTGGAAAAGGTCTTTTATTACTCATAATGATTCAAATCCCGAATTAAGCAGCAGGGGCCGCAGGCAGCTGGCCACATTCCAGATAAATATTCCCGATGACACCACTGTCACCATCTTCTTCCGCACGACCCACATAAACATCACCTGCAGCCGCTTTTATCGCCTTGCCGTTAGCATCCGGCTTCAGATAATCGCCGTACTCGATATCACCGGCAAACTCCACCTCACCAATACCGTCCCGAATCACATCCACCAGGTCCCCGGCAACCGTTGAACGGGAATCAGAAACACCCATCAGTTTGTCATCACCAGCAGATGCCGTAACACAGGCTCCCGGCTCAGCCCCATAAGCCACGATCCGGTACGCTGCAACATCAGATTCAGCTTCATAACCTTTGATAAATGTGGGTTTCATCTACTCAGCCCCCTGTGAAATTTGAGAAACAGCATCAGCAATGCTGAGCTTTCGACCAGCCTTTTCTTCACTGGCCACCAGCTCCTGAGCGGCTTTTGCCAGTTCCATGGAATTCATCTTTGTGGTTTTGCTCTTCGCATCATCACTGGCCACATCATCCACTTCAGGGGCTTCTACCTTGCGCCCATTCAGATAACTGCCAGAGGCTTCACGCTCTGCCTGAAGCACTTTCAGGGCTGCTTCTGCCCCTGTGGTTTTGCCATCAAGCGCCAGTGTCTGAACCAGCTCTTCATGACCAGGAAGGGAAGCTTCAAAGACGCTTTTCACACGCTCGGTTTCAGCCTTGCGCCCTTCTTCGATACCTGCCGCTTTTGCATCATCAACACCAGCTGCACTCAGGGCAGCAGCCACTTCCGGCTGACCTTCAGTAATTGCCGATACCAGTTGCTGAACAGTTGCACCTTCAGCCACAGTAAACAGAGGCTGCTTTTTGGTCTCTTTTGTCATTGATGTATTTCCTGATAGTTCCTCGATCAGCCCTTCCAGACTGCCCAGCCTCTGGGCCATTCCACGGTCAACAGCAGCTTCACCGATCAGTGTGCTACCCTGCCCGAATTCCTCCGCCACTTGATCAGGAGTCACCCGCATGTTCCGGGCTACCCGATCAATAAAGACATCCGCCAGTTGGTCAACCTTGCGCTGAATATCTTCCTTACCCTTATCTGAAGCAGGGTCCAGACGCTTGTTTGGTGACTGACTGGAAACAATTTCAAACCGCTCTTCTCCCTCTTCCGGTTTGAATAACCGAATACCGGTCACCACTCCGATAGAGCCCACTTCAGCAGTTGCATCCATCACCACTTCATCCGCAGCGGTAGCTATCCAGTAAGCCGCTGAAGCTCCCGTTCCACCGATATATGCCTTGATAGGCTTCCGGTCTCTGGCCTGGTAAATCATTTCAGCCAGTTCATGAATTCCCTTCGCCTCACCTCCGGGGGAATCAATATTCAGAACAATGGCGGTCACTTCCGGGTCATCCAGAGCCATATTCAGGTCTCTGGCGATATAATCTGTACTGGCCCCGCCACAGATTGCCGTGAACAAGCTGGCATAACGGGAAATCACGCCACTAACATGAATAACTGCCACACCATCACGGATTTCAACCTGATGGCTGCTTTCCATCGGTTTTCCAGATTTGGCCTGCAAGGCTTCAATATCCAGCTCACCAGAACCAAGCTCCCGTCTGGCGATGGCTGCTATATCCTGCAACACTGGCGAATCCAGCAACCAGGCATGAGCCGCCAGCCAGTTAAACGCTCGTAGTTTTGGCATCACGCCCCCATTAATAAAAAACCCGGACTAAGCCGGGTTGGTTGTTGGTTCTGGTTCTCGCCATTTGTTTTTCTCTTCGATAGTCCGTTGTTCGTTAATCTGCCCCCAGCATTGACCAATATTTTTCCGGGTTTCATACTCATGGGTAGAGATTCCAACCTTCAGGCGTTTTTCAGCTGCATTCGCGGCTTTCACTTCATCCAGTTCACCCATGACAGGACCATGCCACATTGCACGACAGTAGGCTTTTCTGATCATAGGGTCTTTGAAAAACCCCGGCATATGCAAACGACCACGGGCAACCGCTTCCGCAATAATGGCCTCATAATAGGGTTGGCAGATATCCGACACAAACTCAGAACGATCAACCAGAATGTACTGAGCAAGCTGTAACAGTGCTGCCCTGCTGGCTGAATAGCTGGCTGTGAAGTGTTTGATTAAGACTTCAAACGGGATACCGATTGCAGCCCCAATCATTCGCCACATGGCTGTCACGAACGGGTCAAACTGAGCATTTGGCCTGCCGGGGTTAGCCGTCTCAATGCTTTCCCCTTCGTCCAGCTCCATGACCAGACCATCCCCCAACCTTAAATCTCTGGGAACATCATCTGATCCAGATTCTTCAGAGCCACCAGCATCACCGTTAGCAAAAGAACCAGGCTGGAAAGGGGTTCCAACATTGGCCGCATCGCTTTTAATAAACACAGTGAACTTGGAGCTGATCACACTGGCCATCAACTCCGCATCAATGTAACGCCCACACTGTTTAATAACTTCGATAACTGGTGACAGATCCGGAATGCCTCTGGTCTGACTGGCTCTCAGGTTGTTATTGCTGAGAATCAGAACATTTCGCTCACCATCCGAGCCAAACACTTTAACCCGTTCCCAGTCTTCCTTTTTGCTGAAAAACCGCCTGCCGGGATGAGTTTTCAGAATATGGACAGCTTTCACTGAACCGTTGCTATCCAGCTCAAAACCACCTGACATATTCTTGCTATCAGGCTTGTTTCTGGCATTGCACACCCGGTCAGCCTCCACCGACTTGAAGCGAGTGTGGTACGGCCAGTTGCCGCGTTTAAAAAATGGCAACAACAAAAAAGCATCACCATTCACTCTACTGGAATGAAACAGCTCAGCCTGTTTTCTGTAGAAGTTCTTTCTTCTGGCTGAATCACTTTCTACGCTTTCAGCCACCAGGTTAAATTCACGGGTAATTTCATGCTGGAGCTTTTCAGCCTGCTCCGGAGACAGCCCCAGAAACTCAGCGTCAATGCTTGGCTCTGGCCTTAACCCTGTACCAATCACATAAGTGGTTTTGGTTTTCAGGGCTCCATGAGCCAACGGGTTGTTGCGCTCCAGATCTCTGGATCTTGAGCGCAGTTTTGACAGCTCCGGGTTGATATCTCCGTCAGCATCCTGCTTTGAAGTATTCCAGCTTTTCAGGGCTGGCCTGCTACTTGAAGCACCAGCAAAAGAAGAGGCTGCATCGGTTTTTATCCTTGCCGCCATCCGCTTATTGCCAGCAACCGGATTGAAGTAATTCACCATCCGATCAATGACATTCATCTTCATACTGGAATTCCCTGTCTGAAGCCGGGACCACCACGCAGCATCCGGTTTAATTTGTCTTTCCGGGTATACAGGGTTTTCAGGTCAGCCATACCCACCTGACGATTACCGCCACCTGTATTCACAGTGACATTCTGACCACCTTCCAGAATGGCGGTAATAGCAGCATTGACCTGTGCCAGCTCCTGCCTGATTTCACTCCGATTCATAATTCACACTCGCTGACAACTCCCCGTCTGCGCCGTTTCCGCCTGACTCGCCTTGCCGGTTGTGGCTCGGGCTCAGGTTCCGGCACCCTGACAGGAACAGTTTTCTCTTCAGGTTTGGGTTTTGGCGGCTCTGCCTGCTCCGGATCGGGAGGGCTGACAGATTCCAGACTGGTTTCACTTCCCTGTTGCGGTAGCCGATGAACCTGCTCCAAATGAGCCGCTGCAGCTGCCAACACTTCAGCATCAAAGAAGTGGTTATCTGTTCTCAGCTTCATCCAGACCACTTTACCGGTCTGAGTCACCATTCGGGCCTCAGCGGTTACCTGCTGACAATAATCATCCGTTGCCTCATGGGGCAGGAACCAGGCTCCAGGATGCTCTACCGGCCATTCAATCCGGGAATGAACCCAGCTTTTGAAGTAATCGGTATGGATCAGCATCAACTTTCCGGGCTTATCACTGTGCCCTTTTTCATTAAGGTCAGTGAACTTGTAAGGCTTATCCTGACTATCACGACCTTTTGTCGGGATTGCCCAGCCATAAAAGCGCCGACAAAACGCATAAACCATATGAACCGGGGCTGATTTACCACCAGGCTTATAGCCTGAGTCAATCAACATACGTGCAATGGGAAGCCCTTGATAACGAGTATTCAGCAGTTCGGCTAAATTCTCCCAGACTGCTTCATGTTCCGTATCCCCCCAAATTTCACCATGCTCTATCAGCCATGATGTAAAGTTGTATCCAAAGCCCCGAACCACATACACGAGCCTGTCGCCCTGCACATCGACACCGGCAACGATCATCTGAACACCAGCAGGCACATCACCAAAGGCATAATTGCGCCTCAGCTCTGCCACCAAATGCCAGTCAGGGGCATCACCTGCTATCGAATAAAGTTCACCAAAGCCGGTATTGATTGCCGCCTGAATCCGCCCGGGCTCCCCAGACCGCAACGCGGCCACATAGGTTTTTGCCCTCTGGCCGAAACTCCGCCACGGTGAACACAAGCCAGAAACCCAGAAAGTAGCAGCCGGGTTCCCGTCCAGAGGAGACAGATACATTCCAAAACCGATCAGGGCTTCCTGCTCGCCCTGCTCGATGACAACACCATCAGCACTGAAGCCGGTAACAGCCTGACCCGGAGCAACAAATACCCCATGATTGTTCATCCACTCTTTTGACTGTTCCTGAATATCACCACCGCAATGGGGGCAATGCAGACAGGCTTTTTTCAGCGCCTTCTGTGGCGTTGCTTCATCCGGAATAAACAGGTTTTTGAATCGTGGGATGAAATACTGGTGACACTTGTCATGAGGGCATGGCCACGCCCATTCATGCCGGGTTCCTTCCTGCCAGAGTTTCCAGATTGGGGAGTGAATATCATCCTTTCCGCCGACCTTCCAGCGGTCCAGGTTGTTATCACTCTCCACGTCTACAGTTCCAGTGGTTGGCGTTGATACAACAGTGACATTCCCGTCCATGTAGTTACTGATACGGGCTTCAGCCAATGACACCGGGTCACCCTCACCACCCACGTCATTTCCCATACGGTCACGTTCATCAATAAACACATCCCGGCTTGGATGGGATGCCAACTCAGTAGCAGATCCAGCCCAGCCGAAACCAATACGCTGACCGTTTATGAATTTCTCATTGATGGTTTCTTTCTTGCCTTTCGCCAGAGCCTCATCAAGGGAAGGCACTGATTTAATCAGCTTGGAAAATCGGTCCTTGGAAATGGATTCCACGTTTTTCCGGGTAGGCCCGATGTAGAGAACGGGTCCAGGATCGTCATCCATCCGCCAGCCAACGGAGTTCAAAAGAACCCCGTCAGTTTTGGACATTTGCGCCCCCATCACCGCAATGACCGATGAATAAAGCGGATCTTTTACTGCTTCAGTAATGCCTTTCACCCATGGAGCCCGGTTGCTATTCCAACGCCCTGGCTCCGGACTTCCAGGAGGGAGAACACGTTTAGCGTTTGCCCATGCCCAACTCGCTCTACGGGGGGGAGGCTCCAGTATCTTTGCCGCCAGGTTCAGAAGTCTCTGATGCCGAACATCCATCAATACCAACCTGTCTCAACATTTCAGCGGCCACGGTGAAGGCTCTGGTGACTTCATCGTCCCAGATCGACAAGCCTTCAGCTTCGTTACGGGCAGTTTTTACTTTCGGGATAACCTTCCGGCCTACCGGCCTGATGATCATCGCCAGCTGAGTCATGGATTCAGCCAGAACCATTTCAGTGTCATGGAGGTCTATCAATCGCCCTTCCTTTTCACCCAGCTCCAGGCACTTCAGTTGCTCTTCATGTTCTTTCAGCTTTCGTTCTGCCCGTAGCTTCATTAGCTCCTCTTGCTCAAACGTGGTCTCTTCACCACTTTCAGAGCCAACAGAAACAAACGGAGATTTCAGAAGTCCTTTATGGGTTGCCCACTGGACACCTAAAACGAACGGAATCAGGACACGGTGTCCCACCTTTTCACCTGGTTTGGGAGGCTCTACCGGCAACCCTTTTTTCATCCACCGGGTCACCGTTTTGATAGATATATCAAGGGTTTCAGCGAACTCGTCCTTTGTTACCAGCTTCGCCATAAACGCCTATCCGCAACATCAGCTGATGGGACACCTCAGCGACTGATTTCTGAATATTTTTTGATGAAGTGTCCCATTGTGTCCCATGCCCAGCCCTGATAAACCGGGCACTTGTTGAAAATATCATGGGACATGGGACACCCTTTTCTGAAAACTGAAAAACACGTAAACCCCGCGGGCCTGACGACCGTATTTAGAAAAAAAACGGCCAGAAGAACCTACATCCCTTGATCTGACTGGCCTCCAGGCAATCACGAGAATATACGGACAGAAAAAAAGAACTCATCACAGGGTTTTGTCAGCCTTACTTCTCAGGTTGTTTGATGCCTCTCGCCCATCCAGTGAGCCGCCCAGATAAAAGCCAGTGACCTCCTTACGCTCATCCAATAGTGACTTGATCACAATACCCAGAATATTACTGACTGTGGCCAGCACAGCTGCCTCATCTTTTAGAAAGTAAACAGCCACTGCATTGACAACCACCAGAATAAAAACAAACCAGACGTTAAACGCCATGATCTGCTTACTGATAGCGTCTGCGGTTTTATTATCACCTTCGCGATACATAAGTCGGGCATCAGCACGATCTGCATAAGCCAACTTTTCCAGCTCATACTTCTGATCAATAATCTTGCTCTTCAACTCTTTTTTCAGGGCTTGATCAGAATGAATCTTTTCCCGGGCTTTATCAGGATCTTCTTCACCCGTGATTGCAATGGCGGTTTTAATCACCTTCTCAGCGACTTCTTTACCATTATCGCCACACAGTAAATCTCCAAGCCAGGAAGAAAGCCCAATCTCATGAGCAAGGCCAATAGCTGACATAATTCCTGATATTGCTGCCATCACTCCCCCTTTACGTATTTACGATAATGAGCAACCCAGTCCTCAGGATCACCAGCGCCCAGCACCGAGTTGTAATGTTTCTTCCAGTAAGCCGCCATCCCATCAACATCATGAGACGCAGGCAGGGCGCCGGGGGAACGACGGTATTTAATCCGACCATGGGCACAGGCGTAATACGGATTACTGACCAGCAGTTCATCAGCTTCAGGAGTTAGTCGGGCCAGCACCTGAATTTTGTCTTTAACTTCTGGCCGATACTGTATCCAGTTCTCCCAGTTATCCGATTCAGTGAATGGCTCAACCTGCCAAAAACCAAGGGCCGGGCCTTTCACCTGGCGGCAATATTTACCCATCAGTGACTCATGAGCCATTGTTCCCAACATCAGCTCTTCTGCACTGTCTGAATGCATGTCTAAAAACGTGAGTACTGGCCTGACAATCAAATGCCGTACATGCTCAGCTTCAAATTTACTCATCAACAAAACGCCCCAACTGTTCCATACGGACCTCATGACGATCCAGACGCCGATCATGCTCATTCAGCTTTGTGTCATGGTCATTCAATCGTCGCTCATGCTTGGCCTGACCTTCCTTCAGGTAGAGCAACGTTGATTGAAACAAGGCAGTCTGACGAACGGAGTTGACCAGTAACCCAACCAGGGCCAACACCACCGGAATATTGATAGTCAGATCGAACTCTACGTTCACAAAAACACCAGCCATAAAAAAACCCGGGCAATGCCGGGTTTGGAAATTCGTCTTGGGTCATCCGCACAGACCCCACGTTACAGAAAAGACTAAAGCAAACTGCCAATTTTTACAACTTTTAGTGATTACTATCACTTTTCGAAGCCGCTAACTAACCGTGATCCTCGGGCTTCCGGTCTGCTTCACCTACCGCGCTTCACTTGGCTCGTTCAAATTCAGCCCTACCGTCAGCCATTCGAAGCAGCCGCTGCCCCCGGCAAATAACACCTCTCTCCGCACTCCGTTTTGCTTGGTACCAACCAGAATCCCATGACCGACCACATCCCCATGCGGAAGCTTTATACGGATTTGATTCAATCGACTCACCAAGCCAGAAAGCATCCTTGCCGCGCCTCTCAGCTCTATTCAGAGTTTCTTTGTGTTTTGTCGCACTCATTTTTATTTCCACCTAACATCCAATATTGCGGATTATTTAGTACCCGCCGCGATTCTCGCTAAGGTATTCGCATAGCTCTGCGTTTAACATCAAGCCGATGCCTTTCCAGAGCCTCCAAAAACTCTTTATCTTGCTGAAACGCTGTACACGTTGGTAGGCCAGATGCATCATAAGTCCACTCAGATGGATATTCTGAGTCCTCTACATCATGAAGCATCGTTAAAGGAATAATTGGACAGTGTTGTCCCGCGCTGCACTGATCACACATACGAGCCATAAAGCATTCGCCCTCTGTCCCGTTGCTAGGCCGGTACTTTTCAATCTCAGCTACACTCGTGACTTGCTGCTCTGGAAGCGGCATCCAGTGAGTCACTTCGGTTCCGTTCGCCATGTAGTGATTACCAGTGTCTGGGCATACATCGACATAATCAATATGGAAATCACAGCCGTCAAAACACAGAATTTCATCACCTTTTATTTCTATGTCTTCAGGGCAGTCAACAGCTATAAGTGGTGATGGGCGAGTGTTCCAGTCATCAATTAAGTATTCTCTGTTTTTGTCAGTCTGAGCGTACTCGCCGAGATTAACATCATATAAAATGCATTCTGTAGCATGTCTCTCTGCGTCAAGCCGATACCAGTCTCTGCCAACAGATTCAATATATTGGTTATGACCACAAAACGGGCAGGGCTTTAATTTAGCCATTTTTCAAATACTCCTTAAACTTTAGAACGGGACAACGAGCATCATGTTCTAAATCTTCTGGATTTATTTTTTTGAATGCTTCGCAATATTTGCATTCATATCCGTCGAAATCAGCCATGCCATACATTGCAGGTGAATACTCTGCATGATCATCTAAAAGTTCTTTTACGATTTCCTTTACCTGATCAATATCTGTATTGTTCGGCGCTTTCATTGTGTTGTGACCCGTCACACTTTATTAATTCTTCAAAACGTGACATGTCACGCTTCATTTCTCGATGCACACCATGAAGAAGCAGAGTGAACAGCTCGCCACGCTCAGTAAAGCCACCAGCTTCCATAAGCTCATCCATACACTTTCTGGTTCCCAGGTATAGCTCAAAGCTGATGGTATGAGCGCCACAGGCTTTTTTATGAGCTGCTTTTCTAGCCCGTGACCGCCGCTGGCGCTCGCGGTTGGCCTTACGCTGTTTTTCATTATTCATGGAAGAGCCTTACTGCTTTCCTTCGACATGCTCAATCAAAGAAAGTACATCACCAATCCAGACAATCTCTTCAGCAATTCTTCTGTGCTCTTCTGGATTCTTTGGCCTGGTGCTTTTCAACTGATAAAGCCTCAACTCCAAATCAAGAGTGTTATTCATCAGCAGCTCCCCCCGACTTTGAAGTCTTCCGCAACATCAGGACAGGAACAGGACTTGCAACCATTACAGCCTGACTCCTTCACGGCCCTACCCACAGCTTCTTTCAGGTGAGCAATGACCTTCTGCTGTGTGTCCACTTGATGTCTCAAAGAGTCATTAAGCCTGGTAAGATTTTTTATCTGCTCATCTTTTTTTCTGGAAGATGTAAACATGACTACTCCTTAAAAGGGCATATCCTGTTCCCACTGAACTCTCTCAGAAGCAGGCACCATTGGCGGAATGTAACTTGTGGCGATATCAACCGCCCTGGCATTCTCCCCCATTTGCCTGATTCGCTCTTCAACTTGCTTTTCTGGATGGCCAGGGCGAAGTAATGCTCTGGCTAGCTCATAATCTCTTTTCCATCTTTCATGGGCTGTCATGGCTATACGCTCTCCCAATAATGCTTAACGAAAGGCAGACTGACGACAAATAAAACCCAGATTAAGCCATAGAAAGAAGGCCAGACCACCTGCCCAAAACCAGAACCGACAATATAAGGCCATGCCTTTTTGTATCTTTGAACAAGGGTCATTCCATGCGCTCCAGCTCATCAATAATTCGCTGTCGCCGATCTTCCTCAGCCTGATCAACATCAACATCCGGATCGGTGTAAGCCTCCCAGCAGTCAGAGCACCACCAGCTCTCCTCCCGCTTGATTAAACCGCCAACCCAGTCAATGTCAGATTTACAGCACTCACAGGACGAAACGATCTCAGGCATAACTGCCAGCCTCCAGGGTTTTTACAGCTTCCAGCTCAGCCGGTGATGCCAGCTGCACATAATCAATATTCATTGGTCGTGTACAAGCTGCTTCTGCAACCATTGCAGCGCCATACGCTGTCTGAGCCCTTACGTATTTAACCTCAGCGGTTTTACCGCGCTTCATGCACCAGCAGGACAGACGAACACCCCATTTCTTATACTTTCTTGCAGCCCAGTAACTTTCCGTTGCCTCATCAGCAGGCTTAACGGTGACCATATCGCTCATTCTTTTACCCCTTGCTCAAGCTGCTCAATAGTCTTTAAAGCCCGGTCAATATCTTCCTGGATTCGCATATGCTTCATATGAGCCCGGATCAACTCAATTCGCACTTTATTAAGCGCTCCCTGGCACAAATCCTTGGTATCAACTGGACAGCTATCACGCTTGATAACCAGTTTGTGAAGCTTCTGATTCGCCCGAACAATATCTCTGGTTTTAAATGAATAACCTGCTCTGGCTTCTGAATACTGAATAGCCACAACTACCCCCGCTTTCGACATCGACCATCAATAATCTTGTTGAGATACCCCAGTGGTATTTCCATTTTTCTGGAGAGTTCTGTTCGACCAATACCTTCGCTACGCAACTGACGAACCAGTCCGATTTCTTCTGAGCTGTATTTACTGTTAGGGTGATTCACACCAAAGGTTGTAAGGTCTAAGCCCAACTTATTGGCTTTCTTAGAAACTGAAATAGCACTACGGCTTAACACAGCTCCAATTTCCGAGGCTTGCTTATTCTTTGCAGCCATGTTCTTCAGCACAGAAATCTCAGCAGGCGTCCAGAAACGCCGATCACTCTTTACGGTCCGGTATGAACAATTCATCCTTCTCAGCTTTCCTTTGACCGCCTCACTGGTTCGCCCCATTTTTTCAGCAATCTCACTCACCAGCATGACTGGAGCCAAGCGCACCAACTCTTTTTCTTCTGAAAGAGTCCAATGCTTACAGCCCTTTCTGCTACCAACCATCACGCCCCCAAACAGTCCAAAATGTGCAACCGGGCCTTCTTCAGCTTCCGGTGATACGTTCTCATACTGATAGCCAGCCGATGGGCCTTGCCGATCTGACCTGACAACTCCGAATCATCACCCTTAACCCAGCCAGCACCATATTCAGCCCGGATTACTTCAGCTGCTTTTAAGTCACCATCCGCCAGGGACATCACAGCCGCCTCAATCAATGACTCAATTTCATCTTCTGGAGCCTTACTTCCACCAGCCCCAAACATCAGAGCCTGATTCCCGTTAAAATCAATCATTCGAGCCAGAACAGATCCACCAGCAAAACCACCTTCACCCGTCACACACCACCGCGCCCAGGCTTCCAGCAATGAATCAAGATCTTCCTGGCGCATCGGCTACACCTCAACAACAGTGACCGGATAGTGAAACTCCACCAGCTTCTTTTTCAGCTTGTATTCAGCTGTTTTGACGCCTTTGGTATCCACCACTACAACCGCGCCACCAGAAAGAAACTCCATAAAATCAGCTACGTATTTCGCGCCACAAGGCAGATGAAACGGCACTTGCAGGAGAAACATTTCCACCTCTCCAGCCCTCTGACGAATCTTCAAATCACAGTAGTAACGCGCCTCTTTCTGTGAAGAAAATCTGATCCCATCCACCACAGTAGGTTTGTTGTTGTATTTGCCAGCCCTGCGCTGGCTGATGTTGTGAGAAATTCTACGCACGGTTTAAAGGCTCCAGATGCCAAACAGGGTTTTCACCAATCTCTGAACGAATGTCACAGGGCAGCAATGACCAGTTCATCACACACAAGTCAGCATCTGAGCCGTATTTCTCACGGAATGACGGACGATTGCCGGACAGGTCAGGATGTCGAATCGCTATTTCTTGGGGAATTGGCACACCAGCCATTGAACGGCCTCGATGATGCACAACACACAAACCGATACCATGAAAATGACAGTCAGGCTTAACAGAACCAAAATCAGGGTCATGATGAAACTCAGTCCAGAGTTCAGGGCTCTCAATCTCACGACCATCCAGAACACAAGCGATACACCCTACATGCTGTAATGTTGCTTCAATGTATTTTTGCTCTGATACTGTCGGCTTCCTTCCGTTCATGATGCCTTCCCCATTCGATCCAGAGTGGATTCAGAAAACGCATCTTCAGGAGATACCCAGGCCCCAGACTGAAAATTACTTGATACCCAGTAATCACAAGGCATGGCGGGAACTACATCAGAAACCCGTCCTTCTACATGCCATATAACCCCATGACTGCTACGCACAAACTCCGCTTCTTCTTCTGTCAATATGTGAGTCAGGATCATCGTGTCATGCCTGCTTTTCGGGCTCAGGTCACAAACGATTTCATCCAGGGCCTTTACCCTCTCTAAACCATTCTCCGGGGATGACATCATGTAACTGCAGATACGGCTTGGAGCCAGATCCATTACCGCAGTAGTGATTGATATCCTTGTTTCAGGGGTTCCACCCACTAGCCCGATAATCAGCATTGCCTGGCTTCCTCTAACTTCTGCTTCCGGATCTGGGCCACCAGCTTGTGTAATGCAGGGGCTTCAATGCTTGTGCCAGAGCTGATAGCAATATCAACCGCCTGGCAGATTTCATTAGTTGTGACATTGGACGCCACCCAAAGCCGGAATTGACGCTGATTTTCTGCGTTGTTGGCTTTCCGCTCGGTGTACGACAGTTCACTTATGCACCAGTTCGCCCACTCTTCAGCACTGGTAAACAGCTGATTCCCGTTTTCAGAGGGTAAACTTGGATTCTTCTTGGTCGCCGCTTGCAAGTTTTTTGAGTGAAAATCCCGTAAATTCAGCAGGTCTGGACATTTTGTTTTCAAATGCTTTTCTGTTGCTTCAACAATAAAAACGCCCTGGTCATGACAAAACTCGAAGAACTGCTGAAGCAATCGACGCTTGCCAGCCAGCTTTTGTTCCCACTCAGCCCAGGTTAACGTCAGCTCGCAACTGTCAGCCTCAGTCATTCGCCCCGCCACCAGCTCCAGAACCTTGATGTAACGGGCATAACCATTCAGCGCGAATTCTTCCTGAAGAGCCCTGACAAAATCTGTATCTGATACATCTGTATGGTGCCGAAACCACTTCATGACTCCCCCTCCACCCGGGTTAACCGGTAGAACTTCTTCCTCCCATCCCCCAGGCTTTTGGACTTGCTGATAACCTCATACCCAAGTGGGCTGATTCGTGGATTAATAAACCGTCTGATGTGGTGCAAAGGATTGGCAATAATCTGCTCTCTAACGTCTTGCGCGCTGATTTCACCTTGCTCCAGCAGTGCCTTAACAATTTTCACTGCCGCAGTATCCTCCCTGTGCCTGGCCACAATCCGCAAAATTCTGACTTGTTGCTTCGGGGGAATGTCAGGTCCTGCCACTTCTTCAATCCACTGGTCTAATTCCATGAACAAGCTACACCAAAAGTGTTTTAATCACGATACGTGATATTTTACAACCCTAAAAACCCTGATTTCAAGGCATTCCTTTATTTTTTTATCACTTTTCGTATACACTAACACGACAAACGGAACAGCAGCTTGCATCACCTCAGCAACATCAAGCGCATAACCAAAAAGGCACCACCATGTCAGACACATTTAGGCAAATCGTTGGAGACCGATTCAGGAAGTGTCGGACCAGAAAGGGATGGACCACCAGAGAAGCCGGAAATAAGATCGGAGTCACACAAAGCCGGTATGCGAACTGGGAAACCCATCTCAGACTTCCTAAGCCTGAACAGATAACAATCGCCGCTAAAGTTTTTGGTGTTAGCCCCGCATGGCTAGCCGGTTACACCGACGCTCTCGACAAAGATATAAAAGAATCTGATTACATCTGCCCAAACTCATCCA
This sequence comes from Endozoicomonas sp. Z74, assembly GCF_057680865.1. NCBI lineage: Bacteria > Pseudomonadati > Pseudomonadota > Gammaproteobacteria > Oceanospirillales > Endozoicomonadaceae > Endozoicomonas > Endozoicomonas sp. Z74. The sequence continues at coordinate 17,028 of NZ_JBLYZI010000055.1, read as the reverse complement.
GCATCACACTGGCCAGCGGTGAAACAGCTCACCTGGACAAACACATCAGCGATACTGCCGCATTCCACCGCACCTATCTGGCAGACAGAAAGCTGGATGAACAAAGACTTCTACTTCTTCGCGTTGCTGATAACGCCATGGACAGCCTGGTCAGTGAAGGCGATGAAGTTTTGATAGACCAGAAACGAAAGGCAGTTTCCAAACCGGATCTGTTCGCCATTCTGGTTAATGACCGTGTATGGATACGATGGGTTAGACCGGAACTGGACGGTTCCTACAGTGTTGTCAGTGAGAACCAGGATTTGCACCCAGCAATTGCAATCCCAGACCTCTCATCAATCAACATAATTGGTCGGGTCTGCAGGATCTGCAAAGACCGATAACACCGCTGCCGGATTATCCCGGCTTTCTTTTGCCCTGAAAAATCACTTTAGGTGATATTTATCACTTTATGGACTTGATTATGAGTGAATCATCCAACAGGCAAGCGCTTATCCATACCGCACGACAGGCCAGAACTGTCATTGCGCTTTCCAGGGGAGCGGAAGAGTTGGCTACCCAACTGCAGGACAAACAACAATCGATGGAGGATCAAACACTGGCTGAAGACGTTCAGTACATTATCGGACAAATGCAGAAGGAACTTCTATCACTGCACCACACGTTAACCAAGCTAAATGACTATTAGTCATCTTTAGCGGAGCAACCACAAGCCCGGCATCCCGGGCTTTCTTTACGCCTCTCCCCGCCTCTCTCTTCTCTCTTCTTTAATTCGTTAATTCTTTATTTCTTGCCTTAGCCTGATGCAGCCCGTATACTGCCCAAAGTAAAGAAATAAAGAATTAACGAAATACAGAACTACGGGGAAAAGCTAATGGGATACAAGCTCGGTTTCGTATCACAAAAAGGCGGAGTCGGGAAAAGCACTCTGGCTCGTGCCACTGCTACGGCATACGCTGCCGCCGGATGGGATGTAAAAATAGCCGATCTCGACATTGACCAGGGAACAAGCTACACATGGCTGAAACGCAGACTCCAGACTGAGTTACAACCAGTTATAGAGGTTCAAACTTTCGGCACTTTCGCCCAGGCCAACCAGCGTTCCGAAGATTATGACCTGATGATCTTCGATGGTGCGCCCCACGCCACCAAAGGAACAATTGAAATAGCCAAGCATTCAGATTTGGTTGTGCTGCCCACAGGTTTATCGCTGGACGATCTCGAACCAACCGTTTTACTGGCTCACTCACTGGTAAAAAAAGGTGGAATTGACCGGAAAAAAATCAGCTTCGCCATCTGCCGGGCAGGAACTAATAGCAAAGAACAGGAAGAAGTTCGGGAATATCTCTCTCAGACCCCCTACCACCTGCTTGATGGCGTTATTTCCGAAAAGCCCTGCTTCAGACGGGCACAGGATGAAGGCCGCTCCGTTATTGAGTGCCGTTACAAAGGCCCCAGAGAACAAGCTGACAACCTGATTCAGTCTGTTATGAACCGTCTTGAAGATTTAACGAATTAAATATTTACAGATTTAAAGAAAGGAAGAATTATGGCAACCCCAGCAGCAAAGCGCCCCAAGCAAAACAAGAAAGGAGCCCCACCCGCTGACGAGCAAAAAACAGCCGTGGTAGGGAATAACATCAGCAAGCCTGAAGCAGGAGACCTGGTTTCCATCAATTTCAAAGTGCCTGCTGAGTTTCAACGGGAGTTCAAAACCTTTGCATCTATGCACGGAATGAAAATGGTGGATCTTCTTAAAGAGTCCTTTGAGTTATACAAGGAACACAAAGGCTACTGATGACAGTGGTCTGAAAGGGTTCGGACTGCTCCAGCGACCAAACTACAGCAGCCCGGACATAACCCAGCAAACGAGGCTATAGCTATGTCTGTACGTGAGTATAACCTGATTGAAAACACTAAGCTATCTGACATCAAAACACTGCCAGCCAACCTGTTAAGTCTGTACCTGGCCAGCGTTAAGGAACCTGTGAGAATAGGCTTACTGAAAGCACTACTTACACTTTAAACTGCTGCACCCAGAAGACGCCAAAATGCTGACGAAGATTAGAGAAAACATTATTTACAGCCATAACAGAATGGCTGTCAGGGAACGTGAGAGAGTATGCGACGCTCCAACACGATATCGAATCTATTGGAACGTTTACGAGTTTGAATGGCTTACTGATGACAACATCAATGATGTTATGTCTTGGAAGCAGGCTTATTTAAACGGTGAAACTTTCCGGTGGACCTATACGTCCACTGTTGCTAAGGATATTAACAAGAGGATGGCGATGAAGCTGCTCGAAAACTCAACATGACAGGGATGTCATACCCGTTCCAAATTACGATACAAGGCAGACCGGGAGATATTAAAATGCTGAGCCACTTCAGTTACATTGACCGCAGGATCGGCCAGCATCGAACGAGCTAAACGAACCTGCTTTTCATTCAAAGCCGGTTTTCTCCCCCCTTTTTTTCCTCTGGCCCTGGCAGCTGCCAGCCCTGCCTTAGTTCGTTCCGATATCAGATTGCGTTCAAACTCTGCCAACATAGCGAAAAACTGCAACATCAGTTTTCCTGTGGCAGTAGTGGTATCAATATTTTCATGGATGCTGACCAGCTCGACCTGATGGCCAGTAAAATAATCCACCAGCTCAAGCAAGTGTTTTGTTGATCGACCAAGCCGATCCAGACGCCAGACCACCACACTGTCACCAGGGCGCAGCTTATCAAGCAACCGGTCCAGCTCTGGCCTTGATGCAGCACGACCACTAACCTTTTCAGCCAGAACCTGATCACAACCAGCCTTATTCAAAGCCTGTAACTGTAATTCAAGATCCTGGTCAGATGTACTGACCCTTGCATACCCAAACCTGATAACGAACTCCTTTTAGATACATAGATAACGGGACAGAGAAAAAAGACAGAATACCCGATATTTTAGCCAGTCCACCAGCCCTATATTTAACTGTCCTTTTTTGACCGTTTTCGGGACACTGAATCTGATAGCTTACGACATAAACCCCAGAACCGGTAAAACCTCCTGTGGAGCCCTGCCAGTTACCACCAGGAACTTTCGCCAGACCCCATACGGAACCTTCCTGGTTCCCTGCTTGAACTCCCTTATCCGCCTGTCACTGGACAGGCCCAGCAACTCAGCCAGCTTTTTATCAGTACTGAAATCCTTAAAATACTCCTGGAAGTGCCGGAAATATGCGCCAACCAGGTCAGGGTGAGGCGCTTTCCATCCTTCTGACTCTCGCAACAAGTGTCTGTTGTCGTATGCACCTTCATCAACTTCGGTCTGTGGTGGAAACACTGGAGCCTTCAGATTCTCTTTCAGCTGCCGGATCGCCGCCTTAGTGCTTTCCTCAAAAATAACTTTCTGCTGTTTCGCAATGCCTGGAAGTTCTATTTTCACTGTATCTATCCTCTGCCTGTCGAATAAGTCAGGGGCTTTCGCCCCCTCCTTTATCGCGGTGACAGCTCGATGTTTCGAACGTCTGAAACCCGGATATTAACCAGACTCAATGTCCCGGTGGCGAGTACCTCCCAGCGCTTAGAGCTGTGAAGGTGCATCATGCAGTAATAAAGGTAATCAGGAAGCAGAATATCTGTCCTGGTTACCTTGATGCCGATGTGCTCAGGGTTGTACTCCCGAACCGCCTCACCACACCTTTTTAAAGAGCCTCGACGCACAATCCAAAAATCAGCTTCAGGAAAATGTGTCTTAATGGTTGCCACATCGGAAAGTTTCAAACTTGTTCTCCACCAGTGGCAGCAACTAGCCCCCTTGGAGTTCAAGTGGCTTTCTGTGTGCCACCGACAGGCATATAATAGGCGCATTGCGCCTACAAATCAACACTTTCTTTAATTCTTTATTTCTGGCTTTCTTTTTTTCACTAATTCCCGTTTTATTTATTTCTGGCTTTCTGTCCTGTACTATAACAACACTACTCGTCTCCCTACTCTCAGTAGTAGTGACGACGTTCCAGCGACCATTGGAATAAGATCATGAACCACTACATCAACAAAGCAGGCCTGGCACTGGCCGCTATTGCCTCCTTCTATCTCACCGCAAAACTGTTCCTATCCATGAGTACCGGCACTACTGCCTTTATCTTCCTGTTTATCGGACTGGCAGCAGAACTGGGGAAGTACAGGGCGATAGTCGGCACTACTCAGCAAGGCAACAAATTGACCGCCTGCACCTTCGGAATAGTTACTTTTATTCTGATAATGGTCAGTCTTGCCGGTAGTGCAGGGGCTCTGCTGGCCACTGAGAACCAACCCACAGAATCACGCCAAATTCTGGAAACCCGTATTACTGACATTAATCAGCAAATCAACCTGGAACGACAGGCAATGTCCAGAGCCGCTGATGTTAATGCCCAAACAGCCGGAGTAGCACCAGCCCGCGCCAGCCTTGACCGGCTCCACCAACAGAAAACCCTACTATTGTCCGAACTGGAAACAACTCCAGCGCCAGAACTTACAGCCCTCGATGCCATTGTTTTTGCCATCAGCTCAGAGACCAACAACAACCCAGAGACTGTACGCCGGATTGCCGCCTTTCTGGTTGCGCTATTACTGGAAGGGTTATGTCTACTATTTACAGTAGCCAACACTACTGAACAACTGAGAGGAGCCAAGGGTAGGGCGGGGAGCCCAACCCAAACTGCCACTACCTCTATTATTGATGCTGTTCAGGAAGAACCCACCAGCAACACAAACGATAAATTCCCGGTATTAGTTGCAGCGATCCGGGCAAAAGAAATCAAACCTACCTATGACAATATTCGAGAGTTTATGAATGTTGGGGCAGGGGATAAGGTAAAGCAGATCCGTAAGAAGTTGATTGAAACCGGTGTATGCCTGGAAGGCCCGAGAGGGGTTCTGGTGCCTGCGTGACAGGTCACAAATAGGAAGAGGCTACGATAATTTGATGCCCTGGCGACACCGCCAGGGAACGGTTTTAAGAAACAAGACCTTTTATTGCTGACTCTATATCATGCTCAGAAGCACAAGCCACTGCGTCTTTGAACTCAGAGAACACATGGTACTGCCCGGATTCAAGTTTGAGCTTTTCGTCGGCGAACGCCTTTTTAGACATTTCATCTTTTCTAGCTATAAGCCTATCAAGCGCAGACTCAAAGGTTTCTAGCCAAATGCTCTCCCCACCAGTAATGTCCATTGGTAGTTCTGCCCAGCCTTCTTTCTGACACTTTCTTACAAGTTCTGCAATGTTAAGTGATTCACACATAATTCTTACCCCCCCTTCCTACGCCTCAACTATAACCTAGGGCACAACCAAAGGCAAGAATTCTTTATTTCTTTATTTCTTTATTTATTCAAATATTTGCCCGTTGAAAAGCCTGATGGCCGACCCGACACCACCAAAGTTAACGCCACTGCCGCTCACCAGGATAGGGATAGCCTGGCTGTTGCTATCAGTCTTGCCAAGAATCATGGACAGATCTCGATGGGCCAGTCCATTAATAGAAGCCCATCCATAGCCATTCTCAACATCAATGCGCTTCCAGACTGCATAAAGTTCACTCTTCTTACTCAGCCTGCATCCCATCCAAACCCCATTATCATTTTTTGCTTTTTTGCAGTCCGCTCCCGGGTAGCCCGTTAATGTATAGGCCATCTCCATTTCGCTCACCTGATCATCAACAAATAGATGCCAGGCACCAAAGACCACAGCAACGAGCACTGCTAGGACCACATAACCGCTTTTGTCTTGATTGGTATTTGCCATAACGCTAACTCCTTAACAACAGGCATAGTCCACCAGCAAAAGCGGAGCCCTGCAAGGGCAGGGCGCAACACAAGACTATTTTTTCTTCTTACTTTTGCACTGGCCAGCATGGTCTTTCTTCATTTGCAGATATTGTGCTTTGCTGTACCCAACTATCTCAGTCCTGCAGTCAGGGCACTTTTGACTGTACACAACAGAGTCTGCTTCAACATCTTCCAGGGCAGCGTCAAGAGCATTGGTTAAATCAGAAACTTCGGTCTCTTTACGGTCGACAATAACCTTCAAACTAACCACCTGTTCGTTTAGAGCTGATACTTCCTCCTTTTTCTCCTTTAACAGGTCCTGTAAATCCTCGCAGCGAGTCTCCATGACAGAAACAGCCAGCTTGCTTTCCTGGAACTTCTCCACGACATCATCAAGCTGGCTATTAACACTCGCCAGGTCCTTTTTAGACTGTGAAATATCCGTTTCCAGTGATTTTTTATCCGCAGAAAGCCGCTTGTTTTCAGCAATAGAGGTTGTTAAATCAGCTTTTATGTCTCGAACCTGGACAGCCAATTCAGCACTCTTCTTGCGTTCATCATCCAGATCCCTTCGAACAGAATCGGTTTCCTGGATCTTGGCTTCCAGGTCAACACATTTTTCATCCAACCTGAATGTCAATTGCTTAACCTCTTCCCGACGCTGGGCCAGCTCCATTTGCGACCTGTGGTAATGCTCAGACATGCTCTTTTCGGCTTCTCTCGCTTTTACCAACTCAGCAGACAGCTCTACCTGTTCATGCCTACCATTCTCTAGCAGCGTCTCTAGTTCGTCGATGCGCTCTAACCGTTCTTCCAGCAATGCATTCAGCCTTATTTTTTCGGCCTCAAATACCATAGTGGCTTCTTCGACCGCCTTGGCTTTGGCATTCCAAAGGTCGCGCCATACATCCAGGATGACGCTATTCACCTTATTAGGCAGGTCTTCCGGAACTGGCGGCAGGTCTATCATCTCCTTAGTGTTATAACCCTCCTTGAACTTATCCAGAACACTCGACGCCTTTTTGTACTGCCCACCAACAGCCCTCTGCAGACTGGTCGCAGTGATATCGTCGATACGCATCCCGGTATCCAGCCACGTCTGTATCTGACGTATGTACACCTGCTCATCAATACCCGGACGACCCACAGCTGCTTTAGCACTCTTATCTGACATATCTTCCCCTCCAACAAGCAATAAATTAATTAATAAGTTTATTATACACTAATTTATTAATTAATTAATAGGTGATTGAATATTTTCTTGAGGTTCGTCAGAGGCCATGCAAGCACAAAAAAACCGCCATAAAGGCGGTTCGGGCTCTTTTGGAGTAAAAGGAGGCGGCTGGCCAACAGGTCGAGGTCAGTCCAGTCTTACGTTATTTTTCAGTTCCCAGGTGTCTGGAGTGCCTGAGCAGGCTCTACTTTGGGCTGCCAGGTGTGCGTTTTTTCTTTTGATATCCTCTTCACATTTTCGGGCTTTGCCGATCCGCACCACTGAATAGCTATCCAGCCACTGATCTGTCATCACCTGGACATATCCCACTGCATCGCAATGGTCACACTCTATATTGCGATAGAACAACCCGGACAGCTTGCCGGAACCTTTACAGGTTGGGCATTGAATAGCGTCCAGAGCTTCAGTGGTTGCCTGTAACGGGCTTTCAGTATTAATGCTTGCCATAGAGCCGGATTATACACTGAAAGCTGAGACTGGATAGAACGGGGGGCGAGCGAAGCGAGGGAGGGGGCAGAGCCCCCTGATTAACCTTTGCGGAGTGGATACAGGCTCTTATGGTTCTGCGCGTATGACCCAGTTGTTGGCATAAATCCTGACTGCGCCCACTGATAAACATAAAGATGTTGGATAGGGAATGGATGTGGAGAGTTCAAGGGGTCTTTTTGGTGGGCACAGGCGCAATAAAGAGTTGAGCGGAGCGAATGTCGACTTGTCGACAGCATTATTGCTGTAGAGCGGAGCGAAAACAGTACTATACACCTCCCTTGGGAGCTGAATTATAGAATCAGGACTTAAGGGATCTTATGGGTGGACTTAATTTTCAATCAGAACGCGATTTTTCAGTGAAATCCTGGCCTTATTGCCAGGAGCGGCGCTTTTGAGGTGAGTTTAACTGATAAATTCAGGGTTCTGAGGAAGGAAAGAAGGGTTGTCAGGAAGGTACCCGTGCATTTTGGGAAATCCAGGCACGGAAAAACCACAGTCTTGCTGTGTTTCAGAAATGTTTAGCTAGTCGTTACGGTTATGTTTTGAATTTAAGTTCAGCCTGATAGCGGGCATCCGCTACGCTCATCCCCTTTTCCACCAGCTCCTGAGCATATTTCAGCCGTTGAACCATGATGTCCTGATCAGCTGACTTGCTGCTTGATGCAGCTCTAACCTGCTTTACGCCGGTCTTTTTCTTTCCAGACATCCGCAGTCGGTCAACATAGGTCATCATTGTGCCCAGAGACTGCCAGTGGGGATTCTTCTTCTTCCACTCAGCCTTTTTGCGCTCATACTCTTTGTCTGCGCGCTTACGTGCCTTTTCCAGTGCCAACTTGCTGATTCCCAGAATATGGAATAGGGATCGCTTAATGCAAATGGTAGCCCTGGCGCTTCTGAACTCACCATCAGCATTCTTCACTTTTGTTTCTGTGATGGTGATCAGGCCGCATTTTTCATACCGCTTGAGTGTTTCATTGACCCGGCCTTCACTCATGCCAGTACCTTTTACAATCGCCTGGCGGTCAAACGGAATGAACTCATTGTTTGAGAATTTAGAGTATCCGACCCTGAGCGTGACAAGATCCACATTGGCCAGCAAGTGCAACCCAACATTGATTTCAGCTTCTCTGGCCTCACTACGGTTCATCCGGACTTCACCGTTTGCACATTTCTTCAGGAAGCCGTGAACAGCCCGGTAAGCTTCCGCTGCAATCATCCGCAGGGGTTTAATGATGTTCGGGTCATAATAATACCGGGTAAGACGCTTAGCTGACCGCAGAAGTACGGGAGGAGGTGTCTTTTTGAATGGCAGTTCAAACCCGACAAAAGAAGGGTTTTCAGGGTCATGGCCACACCGGTTTCCACTGCCAAGAAATTCACCTGGGAAGGAATACTGAACCTTTCCCCACATGATGGGATTTGGGGGCTCACCTGTGTTTCCGTCAGGTAAGGGGTGTTCTGGAGCTATCACGATAGCTAGTTTTCCTGTGTTTCGACTTGCCATAGGCGAAAGCAGGCACTACACTAGCTATTAAATGTTTATAGCTAATGTGCTGGTGAGACATGTGCTTTAGCTTCCTCAAAACCCGCTGCTCCAACAGCGGGTTTTGTCTTTTATGGGTCAGCCTGTTCTATAAATGCTCTCTTGCCCGTCTCAGGGCGCTCACTAACCAAATATTGTCGGCATAGGGTCGCGACTGGAATTTGATACTATCACGTTAAGTGATTGGTTTTCCACCGCTAACTTATCACAAAATCCAGATCCTGCCGTATATGATTAAAGACCTCCAGGAGCCCGGGGTCAACATCAGGATCAGAGTCTGTCGTTTTACACAGCCAAACTACAAACGACTGTAAACGTTCAAGCCTATCATGTTTCGCATCAGTTAATAACAACCTAGCGTCATCTGCCGTTTTTTTGTTCGGGAATTCTCCCGAAAACTCCTGCCTGGAAACCAGGCTAACAGCTTCTCTCATCATTCTCCCCCTACTGGTATTTCTTGACTCATTACCTCTGTCTGGCACAATTCCCCCGTCCTACCTCCGCGTGTTGGCAACACTCCAAGGCGGGTACACCGTCGGATTCCAGGACCTTAAGGTCGGGAGTCCAATGAAATAAAACACCTCTCAGGAGGGAATACATCGGAGCTGCTTGGTAGCTTGCCAGCTCCCGACACCAGACGTTCTACAACTGATTTTTACGCAAGAAAAACACAATTGGCAGTGTCCAAACCGACATCAGTAGGAGCACCTATACGCTAAATCAAACCATATTTTGCCGCCAGGCAAAGGGCATGACGTACACTAACCGCCTCTTCTTTGCTCTGGCCTGACAGCTCTTCCCCTCCTTCAAAGTCCAGCCGGATTTTCTCTACAGAAGCCTTTACCGCTCGCTCTGATATATTCAGACGCCGGGCTATCATCTTGTAAGTCCCCCCATCAATAAGAGCTTGCAAAACCTGCCTTCTCTTGGGCGGCAATAACCCCCTTCGGTATGGATTGATCTGGTATCGGTGCTGCATAAAACGCCAACTGATCGACTGTAACCAGAATAAATCATCACTGGCCAACAGCTTATGTGATCTTTGCAGGACCATAACCAGCGTAAACCAGTGCTTATCTGACGCACTTGTCATCACATAACCACAACTATATCCAGCTGACTGAATGCATGTCAGAGCCGCTTGCTCTTCATGGAGAATGGACAGCTGACCCTGTTTCCCAATGGCGCTACATACCCCGTCAGGCTTTTTCAGACCCAAAAAATCCAACGGTCTGCTGCCAACCATATAAGGTTTCAGGAACCTATTTCTTGCCAAACACGGCTTACCAACCAAACAGTCGGGTAAGGCCGCAAAACAAAGAAAATCCCACCCACGAGCTACTGATTCCTGGATAACCTCATCAGATAACTTTTTGAGCACTAGTACATTACAATTCTTGGTGTTTGCCATTTGGCAGGGTAGACAAGGCGGCAATGGGAAGGAAGGAAGGAAGGAAGGAAGGAAGAAGATGGGTAATAAGGCTACTACCCATGCGTTTAAAGGGAGGGAGAGTTACGGCGTGACCGCTGAGGCGGTAGTCAATGGCACAGTATTTTTTTGATAGGAATGCTCAACCTGTTCCACCAGCCATTCACCGTTAGCGCTGTCCTTATGGTTCTGCAGGATCAGGGGGGCTTCCGGAACAATGGAGGGGTCTAAGGGCCTGGTGATCTCAAGGGTTTTCTGTCCTCGCTGGAGTTCTCCCAGCTTGGCTTCAGCAGCTTTCAATGCGCTCTCTGCATCTTTGAACTTACGCCGGATAACAAACTGGGGCTCACCACTCCCCGCAGTTTCAGGTATTTTTTCCTGCTGTTCTTCTGAAAACCAGTACGCCACCACAGATTCAAAATCATTCCGCTCCTGAATCACCACACGCCCCGTACTGTTTTCACGATCAGACAAGGTTACCGGGGGGATATTCTTCCCAGTAACCGTTCTGGATTCTGCTTTGGGCACAATCACCAGCCGATCAGCTACCGGCTTAAAGAAAGCTTTCCGCTCTCTAGCCAGACGGGTCAGCAGGTTCATATCTGACTCGCCCATCTGGTCTATGTGTTCATAGTGGATGCTAGCCAGTTCATCAGATACCGCTGCACGGTAACCATTATCCTGAGCGATACGCTCCACCAGCTCCCCCAGGCTAATGTCATCATAGACAGCATCCCGAGGAGCCTTCAGGCTGCTTTTCATCTTGGCAGCTGTAGCATGAATCATCAGAATATCATCGTCTAAAGGCTCTTCCAGCTCTGTCACCTGGTAGGTCCCCTTAAACACCAGTTTATTCACATAGCCAATAAAAATATCCAGCTCAGCCCCGGTAGCAGGAAACTGGATTTTCCCGTCTCGGTTATCCAGGGTAATGGACACAGAATCAGAGTTGAATCCCGCTGCATCACGAATAGACATACTGACAAAACGGTCCCGGACTACCCGGGTAATATCATCGCCATTTGCCAGTATTTTAAAATCAGCTCTTTCCATCCCGCTAATCCCACAAACTAATCTCTGACTTGGCTTCAGATGCTGGCAGATCCGGCAGTTCAATCACCAACCCTTCAGGAAGAACCGGGCCTTTTCCAGCAAGGCCCGGGTTAGCGTTCAAAACCTCTTCTACCGCCTTTGGCCTTCCCTTGTAGTACTCAAAACAGATTGCATCAAGCATATCGCCGGTTCTGGTTCGATATTTCACGGTCGATCCTCTCCATATTCAGAGATAGTCAAAGTGCCTTTCAGCTCCAGGGGGGTTCCATCCGCCATGAACTCTGTTTTCACCACGTTCAGAGCCTCTATCACCCATAACCCAAGATACGAGCCCGAATTTACCAGCTGGCCATCCTTGTACTGAGAACCGCCACTTACTAAAGGCAAAGACTCACCTTTGTCACCCATAACTTTGATAGCGTCCAGATAACCAAGCTCTGCCCGGTTCTGGGGATAGACCGAAATAGGCAGGGTTTTGGTTGTTGCGTCAGGGCCATGAAACTGCCGACCCGGCTTCCTGCCCCAGCGGTCCTTCTTGGCCCATCGCCATGCATGGGATTCTTTCAAGCTGTCGTATTGAACAGTATCAATACCAAACTTGAATTCACCCAGAGCCATCATAACCTCAGCCATAACCAACCTTCTTTATTTCGTTAATTCTTTAAATATTTATTCGTAAGTCCTGCCTCTGGCCTTCCTGGCATGGTCGCGGTCACGCTCATCCATCTTCCGTACAACCATGTCGCCAACCTCTTCAGCATTCATCCCAGGGGATGCCTGAACCTCTATTGCATAACTCCGGTTATCGTTGACTTGCTGAGAACCACCCGCAGCAGGTACGCCACCACCAACATTTTGAACCTGTTTGGTCACACTGACATTCTGGTCACCGGCACCACCAAATCCCAGAAAATCACCAATTGAGGAAAAGACCCCCTTCACTTTGTCCCAGTACTTCACCAGGGCAGCAACAGCCGCTATCAACGCCAGAACACCAGCCACTACCAAACCGATAGGGTTAGCCATCATTGCCGCATTTAAAGCCCACTGGATACCGGTCAGAACTGTAGAGCCTGCCGCCATTGCCTTCTGTGCCGCAGTCAGGGCGACAATGCCCGCTACTGCTGCAACAGCCCGAACACGGGTTATGGCCATAACTGCATTGTTGCGAATATTGGAAAGAGTTAGCGCATTGGATGCTTTGGTGCAGAAAAGCACAGCATCCGAATACAGAATCATTGCCAGCTTGCCCGCCAGCAAACCAACCTTCAAAACAGCTATTGCTGCCACCAATCCCACAACGGCAGTAGTTACCATGGGGAACTGTTCCACCAGACTGCCCAACCAACCCGCCATAGTCGCCATAATATCAGCTGCCGCAGCCACTGCAGGTAGGAGCACAACCCCCAGCGAAATAGCCAGACTTTCACCGGCTGAAGTCATTTTTTTGATAGAGCCTTTAGTGGTGTCCATTCTGGCCGCAGCAGTCCTGGCCGCAGTGCCGGACTGATCCAGGCTCTTGATATAATCATCCAGACCGCCAGAGCTAGCCTGATTCATCAACTCGGTAACGGCTGACACTGCCTCTTTACCAAATATCTTTGTCAGATAGCTGGCTTTATCACCGGTACCAAGACCGTCCAGTGACTCCCCCATCTCCTTAAACAGCTCAGGCATCGAGCGGAGATTTCCGTCAGCATCCTTTGTGACAACACCCAACTCTTCCAGCAGACTGGCCGCCTCTTTGGTGGGTGACGCCAGGCTCAGGAACGTAGCCCGAAGGGCAGTACCGGCCTGACTGCCCTGAATACCCACGTCCCCCAGCAGTCCGGTCATACCTGCCACTTCTTCAATGGATGCCCCCACTGAAGCCGCCACCGGAGCCACGTACTTCATGGTCTCGCCCAACATCTGAAGATTGGTATTCGACGAATTGAAGGTATTGGCCAGCACATCATTAACCCGGGCCTGCTTGCTGGCTTCCAGGTTAAAACCGGACAGAATATTAGAGGCAATATCCGCTGCTTCAGCCAAGCCAACATTGCCCGCAGCGGCAAGGTTCAGGACATCACCAGAGGCTGACAAGATTTCATTAGCCTTAAATCCTGCCATGGCCAGATACTGCATAGCCTGGGCAGATTCACTGGCACTGTACTGAGTGGTCGCCCCCAACTTCTTGGCCTGTCCTTCCAGGGCTTTAAACTCATCAGACGTTTTAGTGATTTTGGATATAGCGCCCAGATCCGCCATTGATTGTTCAAAGTTTGCCGCCACCATCACCGGAGCAGCCACAGTGGTCGCCGCTGCCGCAGCTCCCGCCAGCTGGCCAGTGACTTCAGATTTCATCTGCTTGTTGCGGTCACGCAACTTCTGAAGTTTATTTTCACGGTCAACCACCGCATCCAGCGCTTTCTGTTGTTTGCTCAGCTGGTCGTTGTAGCGTTTGGTCTGCTGCTGTATCTGGTAGGTAGCATCGTTCAGATTTTTGGTAGAGACACCAGCCTTCTTCAGCCGCGTTGTCAGCTCTGCTATCTGTTTCTGTTCGTCCTTTTGCTTTTCTTCCAGACGGGCCACCGCTGCCCACTGATCATTAAAGGCTTTGGTCTGCTTTTTGGTCGGATTCTCCAACCCGGACATTTCCCGGGTCATCATCTGGGCTTTCAGGCGCGCCCTTTCCAGTTCCTGACCGGTCTGGCTGGTTGCACTGGTCAGCTTTTTCAGATGCTGAACATCCTTTTCAGACTGTCCCAGTTGCTTGAGTTCGGTTTGGGTTTTCTTGATCTGATCAGACATTTTGCTGGTCTGATCCGTGACTTTCCTGACCGGTTCGGTGATTTTATCCACCAGCCCCATAATCAGGTTCAGGCGCATTGAATCTTCTTTTGCCATGTCTGACCCTGAAACAAAAAAAGACCGGGTTAACTGTGAGAGTTACCCGGTCCCGTTTGGATTATTAGCTTGTTGCTGTGCCTTCTCATGCCGCTTTAGAGCAATGGCGTGCCAACGCATCAGCTCAGGAATACTCATCTTCCCTGTGTTATCAAGGTTCCAGCCGGTGAATATGATGAAGATATCCGCTTCCACCTCCATCACATCATGAGGAACCGACTTTATTCCGTGAAAAAACTGACCACCTCTTGCTGAAGGCTGGTCAGATCTTTAGGGGTCATCTTGTCAAATTCATTGACGGTAACCTGAGAGATACGGGGAATCAGGGTTCTGTGAGCATTGATATTCATCCGCAGAATATCAAAGGTATCCAGCCCGCGAAGCTCACCCGCATTAGGCTGACGAAGAACCACTTCAGTGATTTCCTTGTCTCCACGCTTGATAGGGTTCTTGATGATAGCTGTCTTGGTTGTCATATTTGGTACTCAGAAATAATAAAAGCGTGACTTGTCACGCTTTTATACAGGCACAAAAAAACACCATCAGGTGTTTCGGTTTGCTTGGCTGTTCAGGCCTGAACTTTACTGGGCCAGTGAAGCTTTCAGTTTTTGATTGCGGTTCTTGCCGTTAACGATCCAATCATTATTGAACTTGTCGATAAACAGAACCTGCTTACCATCTAACTCCAATTCAAACATTTCTATCGAAATGGCGAATTTAGTAGCGACTTCCGCCTCGGGCTTCCAACCATCGCCAAAATCCATAGATTTCCAAAGTCCCTGCATTCGGACAATGCAGGTCTTTTCACCCGAATCAGTATCAAGATGGCCACGAAGCGTGATGACCTCATCCCGACTATCACGATCACCAACCAACTCCATAACCTTGGGAGGGTAATCGCTAATGGTGACAGTGGATTCCATTTTCTCCAGCTTGCCAAGGCTGCGCTCGATATCACCACCCACACCCGCCAGAGACTGGTCAATGGTTTTCACGGCAACGGGAGGCAAAGTCACCTCATTGCACAAACCCGCATAAGAGTCATCCCGAAAGAATGAATTAAAATCCACCAGGACACTGGGTATTCTTGCTGACATAGCTCTCCCCTTAACTGAAAATGGATTCGTTATAACGGTCTGTAACGTGCTGACGGAAGGTCAGGCGCTCAGCTACGTCATAGAAGCCCAGGTCATAATCCCAGAACACCTGACCGGTTCCGATTGCATCCTGATTCAACTCCTGATCAATCCAGCATTCACCACCGCTGATCACTTTTCGGGTTCTCAACCGACGCAGCAGCCGGTTAACCCCGTTCTTGACCGACTCCATGTAGTTACCGGTGGCAATACTATCCACATAGCTCTGATGAGCTTCCACAATAGAATCACCGACGATATAGCGGATACGCTGATGGGGCATCATCACACCATTAGTCAGACGGTTACCCCAGAGATACCAGCCGCCTTGCTTGTTGACGATGGTCATCACATTGTTAGCGTTCAGCTGGTTAGCCAGGCAGGTCTTGGCATACGGTCCCTTGGAAACATATTCCACCGGAACCGCTGTACCTTCGATATCATAGATTTTCCGGTTACTGGCACTGTTCCAGTAACCTTCGTCATTATCCACCCGGACAATATGACCGGCTACACAGGCACTGGCATGACGCAGCAAATACGCCTTTTTCGCGGTATCAAAATACTTAATACCACCATGCACCAGAGCACATTCAGACAGCTGCCTGGCTCGGCTCACGATCTGAGTGAATGACCACGCATTATCCGTATCAATGATCGGGATCGCATTCAGATCACGCGCCACAGTTTCCATCGCTTCACCCACACTGGGTAGATGAGAAAAACTGGGTGCTATCAGCAAGCGAGGAACAACCCCCAAAGCCGCTTCAGCCCCCAGCAACGCCTGTAAACCGGTTCCCTTGCCGGTTTCAGGATCATATGTCCCGATCACGTTAGCCTTCGTTTCCGCTTCATCCTTGCCTTCAGCTACACGCACAACCAAAGTCACTGCACCGGACTGTTTGTAGATATCATCAAGGGCCTGCTTCAGGGTTCCGGATTCACCCGCCTTACCGATCTGAGTCCGGGAAGTCACCATCACAGGAGTGTTCAGGGGGAAAGCTTCGTTTTCACCTCCAGACAGATAGGTCAGATAGGCCAGCCCCACTACACCAGAGCCATCACCGCCAGCAGATCCCAGTACCCTGGCGCTAACCGCTTCGTCGTCATTGATCGCTGTTGCTACCTCGCTGGCTGTAGAAGTAGTCCCACCTTTATCATCGGTGGCCAGCGATACCGTGATAATATCGCCAGCCATTGATACCGACAGATCCTCACTCACAGCATCAGGCTTAACCACCTCTACAGCTATAATATTTCCGGCAATACCAGCCTCTACAGCCGTGACTGTGATTGCATTTTTGCCACTCCCCAGAGTGAGGCTGGCCTTAATGGCTTGTTGTGAATTTTCAGCGGTTGCTACCAGGCCAATGGTAGACGCTGCCAATATTTCAATGGGTCGGTTGTCGTTTTTCAGAAAATACTGTTCGACACCATGAAGATAATCTCCCGGCATGGGGGCTCC
>NZ_JBLYZI010000054.1:0-38235 GCF_057680865.1 Endozoicomonas sp. Z74 | reverse complement strand
AAGAACGCCAATGGAAACTCTGATAGATGGCAAAGAGATCTGGAAGGAAAAATTTGTAGCCTGAATTTGACCTGACAGACACCCTCTGAAAAATCGGTGACTGTCAGATCAGGTCTGAACTACTACAACTGATGTTATCAGCACCTTCCGCTCCCGGTGTCGACAACACATGAAATTCAACGCCACCCTGCTCAAAGTAAAGATCTTTCTCGGTCACTTCCATGGTTGGTATGACTCCACCGTATTCCATGCCCGGAATAGCGGGCGGCTCTTCTGGCAACCAGGGAAACACCACGCGATTGCGCTTGTGGTAATAGGTCTGCAACTCAGATAAAGACCGCTGTTTTTCCAGGTATTCCCTGTGGGCAACGATCTCAGTACCCTCTTCACGCCAAAAGCGCTCCCCCCCCATATGATCGAAGTGGGCGTGACTGAGAATAATGTGCGTTACTTTTTCCGGAGCGACTTCTTTCAATAGGCGCATCTGTTGCGGGGCCTGAATGATCAAGCCCGTATCAAATACCACATTGCCTTCTGAGGTTTTGATAAGGTGGGTATTCCCCACACCCATGGTCTGATAAACGTCAGCGGCAATATTGACCACTTCCACGGGGATTTTATGATAACCACCGGCCATGTCCTCTGGCATATTGGCCATTGCAACCTTACCAACCAGTTCAATGGCCTTCATATTCGCTTCTTTTTTCACCTGAGCCACCCCCCCTTTAATCCTGTCGGCAGCTGCTTCCATAAAGCTCTTTGAACGCTCCAGAGGGGTCGCATCAAATGACGGGGCCGCTGGCTGGCCAGTCAAACTGGAAACCGCCGTTGATTCAACCGGGGGATCACCATCCTGCAGAACCAGTACTACTATCACCAGTACTAGAATAATGTTCAGAAGGACCGGCTTGCTAAAACCGCTTTCTCGCTTGATGCCGTACACACACATGTTGCTCTCTCTCTGAACTGAGTTAGATAACGCCCTCAAAGGGCTTTTATTGCGCCCAAGGGCGCTGATCAGAATCCAGGCTCCAACCCTCACCCAAACCCTCTCCCAGAGGGAGAGGGCTTTCAATATTGGCACCGTCAACACCCTCTCCCTCTGGGAGAGGGCCGGGGTGAGGGAAAGCCATTAACCGTTCAGGGCGGAGTTAGCAGGATCAGCTACCGAAGCCTCGATCAAACCTATGGGAGTCTCCCCGGCATAGCCGGGGGTTTACCTAATGATTAATTAAGCCAGATGCTCCGCTTCCCGTGATCAGTCATCACCAGGCACCCCGTTTAACATGCAAGTCATCGCGCACTTTAGCACTGAGCAACCAGTGAATACGTCGCAACAACCTTGCATCCTTACCGGCACCATAACGGGCTTTCGGCTTAGGCGTTTCAAGGGCATGCCTGATCACTTCACTGACTTCACGAGCTTTTGTCGCCGTTTTTGCATTACGGGCTTGCTCTTCTACCGCGATTCGGATCTGCTGCTCGTAAGCTTTACAAACCTCTGGCTCCATTCCCTCCATCGCATCCATAATTTTGTTATGCATATCCGTATCAATCAGCCCCGGCTGTACCACGACCGTTTTGATATTGAAACGTTTAAACTCCACGCGCATCACATCCGACATAGCCTCCATAGCAAACTTCGACATGCTGTAAGCACCATACAGAGGTACCGCCAGGGTGCCGGCTCCGGAACTGATATTCACAATGCGGCTCGGCACTGTTTTCATATAGGGCAATAAGGTTTGGATTAAGAACAACGGCCCATAAGTGTTGACTCTGAATATACTCTCTACATTTTCTTCACTGGCGCTCTCCAGTGGTGAGATACAGGACATGGCCGCGTTATTAATCAATCCGATGGACTCTATTGGCGCCTTTTTTTTAATAAGCTCCCCCACCTTCTCTCCCAGGGAAAGCAAATCCTCCTGTTTTGTGATATCACAGGGCTGGTATTCAATATTGTTATAGGCCTCCAGGTCCGGACAGGTTTTCGACCTGGCACAAGCAAGAACGGTATAACCCGCCTCGGCCAACTGCCTGGCTGTTTCAAGCCCAATGCCAGACGATGCGCCGGTAACGACAACTAATTTGGTTTTCATCATTAAACTCCTTGTATATCTGACTTAATGCAATTCAGGTGTATCGTAATACTGTGGATAAACAGGCTCGTGGATTTTCGCCAAATCGCCCAAAGTGAAAAACACCTCAGAGGTAAACAGGACAGAATCATCGCGATCAACAAAACGCAGCTCATCCATCGTGGTCGGTTCAGCCAGCTCCATCAAAGTAGGAGAAGAGAAGAAGGTCTCGAGGGACGGGGTGCTCATCTCTGAAATACTGGTCACTTCGCGATAGGGTAAACTCAGGGTCCGGCATAAAGCCTGGCTGCCAACCTCATCAATATAGTTCTGGCAGTAACGCTCAATGCCACCACAATGCACCCCAAAACGACCGTGGTAATGGGTGTAGTAATCGCAATAGTCTGCCTGGGACATGTCGCCCCGACGCACCATCAAATAGTGAAGATTGACCGGTTGCGCAGCAGCTGGCCGATACACACGCTCATGCATCAATAAAGCCAAGGAGTCTTCTAAAACAACCGACTTACCTTCCAGCGATTGCACCAGGGCTTTTGTAACAGAGCCAAAAGCCAGGCCAGGAGCAGTGAGCACTTCAATAGTCAGATCCGGATGAGCATGAGGTGACGCCTTGTTATAAAGAGGGTCAAACTTTGGCGCGCGCATTAAGCGTACTGCCACCTGATTCTTCCGAGTCAATCCCAGTTCAGGGAATATTTCTGAGATCGAAGACTGAACAGCAGCCTCCAATTCAGCAACGTCACCCGCCGCTTTCAAAAAGATTAACGCCTTAGCCATAGAGCTCCCCCATCTTTTCGCACAAAAAACCAACAAACAACATGACTACCTACCGGTTGGTAGGTTATAATCCAGGTAATTCCGAGTCAACGCCAAAGAGGTAAAGAAATGAGAAGTTAGGTAGATTGGAGTAATGCTTCAGCACGGCCACACAGGTATAGTGCCGACCAGACCAACCCGATTAGAGATATACAAAGATGAGCCGCCCCCCTTCCAATCGACCGGAAGAAATCCTCAACGTAGCCGAAGACTGCTTCGCCACCCACGGTTTTGCAGGCACCACGTTGAACATCATTGCCGAGCAAGTGGGCATTCGCCGCCCGAGCTTACTGCATCACTTCCCAGATAAGGAAACGCTGTACCACAAGGTTCTGGAACGCCTCTATAAAGAACATACAGCCAATCTGCAGGCCATTGATCAGAAGTCTTTCTCCACCCCGAAAGCCAAGATCAGTGCACTGATTGACACCTTTATTCGTCATACTCTGGCGCACCCCAATTTTTTAAAGATCATGATGCACAATCTGGCAGGCGCTACCCCCGGTGACGGTTTTATTCAATTCAGCATAACCACCACTGAAATTTGGCAAAGAGCACTGAATGAATTAGCTGAAAGCAGCGGCAAACCGGTTAAGTTGTTCGACACGCTGGCGATTTTATCGGGCTCTATGGCATTTCTCTCTGCCATTTATGGTTCTGACCGTTTTGATGCCACGGAAGAATTAGAATACGAACGAGTAAGGTCTGTGATTCACCGCACACTGTCCGCATCAATCGATCTCGAGTAATACCGCTCGTTTACAAAGAGACAGGTGAACAAAAAGACTGTGGTCCTTCCAGCGCTTCAGTGTTCCTGCAGGGCATTTTGTCTGATCATGGGCCAGAGCAGCAGCACTTCATGTCCGGACTTCTTATGAAGTGACTGCTGTCTATTATTTCTCTACCTGACTCATCGGTACTTCACCTTGAGGACCGGCCCTCCACCCAGCTCCCGGGAACTGAAATCGAGTCCGTCATTGGTGCCATTGGAGACAATGACCAGGCCATGGTTTTCTGTTTCCATCCAGCGTTCCAGCACTCCGGATGCTGTCAGATCCACCTGGATAACGCCTTTCGAACCTGGGGAAAACGAGGCAAGCAGTTCACCATAACCGCCATTGCTGCCAGCGGTGGCCCAGGTAACCGAACTCTCCTGCCAGTCCCGGTTAACCCGAAATACCTGATAACTGCCGCCTGAGGGATTGGTTACATTCAGTTCCAGCAGGGCGGATTCAACCACTGCGGCGGATGGCAGTGCTGAGAGATTAAATTTCAACAGGGTCTGCAACTCACCAAAGGTTTTATCCTTGCCATCGGACAGCAAGCCATCAGAATGACCGTTAAAGTTATTGTCCGGCTGATTGCTGGCAATAAAACTGTCATCGCTGGTCACCAGAGATAACTCGGTAACATCGCAATTTTCCTGGGGCTTATAACTGACAATCAGGGTTGGGGCGTTCCCCGTCTCCCGTGAGTCAAAATCCACCCCGTCCGATGTTCCTCCGGAGGCCATGACCAGGCCATAATTCCCCTGACTGTCCCAGTGCTCAAGAATATTGCTGCCGGTCAGGTCAATGTTCACCATGCCTTTATCCTCAGGGGTGAAGCTGGCCAGCAGCTGACCTGCCTGATCCAGGCCTCCGGCGGAATTCCAGGAAACCATGCTCTCCTGCCAGCTCTCCACAGCCTGATGCAGCCGGTACTCGCCACTGGAGGGGTTGGAAACATCAATCGCCAGCTTGACCCCGACCACCTCCGAACACTGGGGAACCGGGCCAGTGTCAAACTTCATCAGAGACAGCAACTGCCCGTAGCTATTGTCTTTGCCATCCGCCAGAAGACCATCGTCGTGCCCGTTAAAATTATCATTGCCCTTGTTGCTGGCGATGAACGCATCCTCAGTAGCGGGCAGTTCCACAAACTGGATAGAACCATCACCGTTCAGGCTTTTAATAACAGAGAGCCCGGTAGCGGTTTGCACCAGATCCATGCTTTCCCCGACTTCGTTGGCCTGCCACCAGTTAACCCCTTCCGGCAGTCGCAGCGGATCGGCCTCCCGCTGCGCCCGGCTCAGGGTTGAGGCCGACGAATCAAACTGGGCAGTGCGCACATTCATCTGCCCCGCGGCCACCTGAATCACCTTGAATTGCTGAATACTGGCCAGGTCCAGTGTCCATGACTTGGGGTCATTGGCGGATCGTGCAACCGCCCCCCAGCTGCCTTCCCCAACATAAACCGTGCCCCCGGAAGCCGTGGCGGTAAAGCCACTTCCCTGGGGCACCAGCTCACGGGTCACCTTATTCATATGGCTGTCCGATTCCACCACAAGGTTCATGGCGTGGTCATAAAACAGCCGGGCCCACCAATCAAACAATTCCGTGTTTTCCGATTTACTGGAGTAATGGGGAAACATCGGCTTATGGTATTGAGTCATCCGCCATACCGCATCTTTCCCATGGTCAGCAAGATCACTGACCAGCCACTGGTTCATGGCCGATGCATAGCTGGACCAGCCACTGTCCTTAAACTGGCTGTTCAGGGTATAGACCCTCAATAAGGGAGACACCGTGATCCCGCTGTAGGTGTCATGGGGGTTGCAGTTGCCATTGCCATCAGCATCCACCCCAAACACTTTGCAGACCGTGGAATAATCGTCGTCTTCATGATTCCCGTGGGTGGGAATAAACGGATAAATTCGCTTATAGGCCTTACCGTCGATCTGGTCACTGGAATAAGTCAGCGCCCAGTCCTCCAGATACTGCTCCATCTGGGAGCGGTTATTGTCGTCGGTAAAATCCCCCCCATGGAGGATAAACAGGGGGCGAATCTTGGCGATCAGCTGATTGCCATTTCGCCGGTTGGTCCAGCCCGACCGGGTATCTCCACCGGCCACCATCACAAAACCGCTGTCGCCTTCCGGTGCCGTTCGAAACCAGAAACGGTCACCACAACCATCCTGATCACACACGCGGTAAAACACACTGGAGTCCGGCTTCAGGTTTTCAAGACGGACAAAAAAGCTGTTCAAAGAGCCATCAAAAACCCGGGAATACGTGGGTTCAAGGGAGGACCAGCCTGACTCGTCAGTACTGCTGCCATAAGTCACATAAGGCTGACTGCTGCTGCCATCGGGAGAAAAACCAATGACGGCACTCCGGCTGGGATCGCTGTCCCAGACCAGCCGGTGATATTGTGTCGCCGATAACGCCGATGGGCTGCTGGTTATCACCAGTGCCGTTATCCATATACGAAGCATCCATTTGTTCATGATCAAATCCATTGTCCGGGTTATTGAGGAAACCGGCAGAGCCATCACCCCTGACAGCGCTTCTGTATTCTGGCGGTTCTGCCAAAGCGGTTCCGTGATTAGCCATCATCACTATGAACTGCTGCTGTTAAGGGTTCGTTACAAGCCTTGCAAAAGCGGCATTACGATAAGGCAGCACCCTGGCCTGTCCATCCAGGAAGCTCAAAGCCCGGGCTCCCTCTCCCAGGTAGCGGTATATTGCAGGCAACGTCATGGAGTGTTCGGATGTCCAGTAATCGCCTTTGTGGGTATGGGGGAAAAAAGCGGTGTTAATTTTCGGGGTGCCTGGTGGTGCGGATGTATCCAGCAAGGACTGTAGCTCCACAACCGTCGGCAGGCGCCAGTTGCCATGACCGCACAGCCGCTCTTCATTGGTCCGGGTCAGGTGATCAAGAGTGTCGCAGCGGTTTCCGTCAAAAAAACAGTCGCCCCCCTCCGGCGTGCCCCTCTTGCCATCAAACCAGGAGTAGGACCAGTAGCTGTCATGAATCGTTTCCGAGTCGGTTTTCACCTCCCAGAGCAGCCCGGTTCTTTTATCCAGAACGCAACTCCATGGCCCCTGCCAGGACGCAACCGGTTGTCCCAGGTCGCTGATCTTCTGCCAGTGGCTATCCTGGGGAGAAGGCGTGTCAGGGGGACGGTTTGCCGAATAAACCATCAGGCCAGCCACCAGCAGCAGGAGAGCGGTTAACCGATGAATCATGACTCATCCTCCAGCTGCAACTGTATACCCTGATGATGTCGTGTATGACCCACCTGGGCATGATCAAAGGCCGCCACCCATAAACAAACCCCGGACGTTATGGCAAGGTCACGACGGGATCGGGTATCCAGCTTTCGCACCAGCTCCAGTGACCAATGGCCGTCCTGCCAGCGCCCAAAAGCCCGCACATCTCCACGATCTCCTTCAAAACGGTTGGAACGGTACAGGACGGAAGGCATTCGCGTACCCACGGGAAAGTGATCTTCTGTTTTCCCGTAAGCCTGATAATCAAACCAGGAATGGAGCCAGTTCAGCGAACGGTCACTTCCATGAAATGCAGTGAGCATTCCATCGTCCAGGGGCAGTCGCTTGGGAACAACCGTCCTGGGTGAGTACCACTGCCAGTTCATCACATAACCACCGGACTCTTTGCCGTCGGACTGATAGCCTGCGGTGTAACGTCTCTGACCCGGACGGACCGACAGGGGGGCCGCAATAAAGCTGTCTTCCGCCTGGATCATGTTATTGGTTCGCACCGCTTTCCAGTGCCACAAATCCCTCAACTGTCCATCAGTGGCATAGTGGTATCCCTTGCCATGCCAATTGGCCGGTTTATCCCCCAGAGGCTTTGGCCCAAGATGGGCGGTGTTATCGGCCGCCGGTTTACAGCTTTGCGATACCATAATCGCCAGTTTGTCTTCATAAAGGCTGGTTTCATTAAAGCGATCAAAACCCTCCCCCTGCACTTTCCAGCCTGCCACGGTTTTTTCCAGGGGCAAATGCTCCAGGCTTTCCGTAGGGTCTTCCCAGCGAATGTAAAAATAGATTTCCTGTTGATTATGCAACGCCTTGATCGTTACCCGGCTCCGACCATTGACAAAGCCTTCTCCGCCATAAGTATCCACCTCCAGAGCTTTGGCCTGGCTCCAGACGGATTCAAGGTCCTGACCATCAATGGTGATGAATTGCTCAACCGGGATCGATTTGATGTTCAGCTCATGAACCGGGTCCTTCATTAAAAACAACTGGGAAGCAATCAACAGTAGAAAAAAAAGAACGACCACTGCCTGTTTTTTTATTCCCGATGCGGCCGGGCACAGGATTCGATAAATACTCGAAGCACCGTATTGAATAAAATACACAGCCCCGTGTAACAAAAGGTAGAGGAGAATTCCCATGGCCAGGTAATAGTGCAGGTCAGCAACCCTGAAGCCGCTGGTTCTGTCCAGCAGCATCAACCAACCGGAGACGATGATGGCTAGCAACAGGGCATAACCATACCAGGTCACACCACGATGAAACTTGCCCGGAACATAACGGGCAGAGGAGGCTCTCTTTTTGCGCCTCAACATCAGGAAAACAAGATAAGCCAGGGCGACCGTGGTAAACAGGAGTCCGGAATAAAAATGAACCCTGTGCACATTTCCCTGGGGAAGCAATGAGGAAAAAAACAGCCATTCCGGTTTTGTCACGGAAGCAATCCGTAGCCCCGTTAACAAACTGGTCATAATACAGAGAATGGCCAGGCTGTGAAGCATGACCCAGATAAACGGCTTCCTCATTGGAATCCCTGATCCATGGTTGTTTATTTTTCTACGCAGTCATCATTCCATTTCAACAGGATAACTGCAGGCCCGGCGTCACCGGTGAGTCCTAATATAGAGACCCATTATGAAGAAAATAAGTCAATGATCAGGCAAGCCAAACCGGACGGAGTTCACTTTTTTTCGCCCGGCTTGCTTTTTTCAGGTTGATTGGCAAAAAGCTGATCCAGAGTGATTTCCGGATCATCGAAGGAACCTTTTATCTTGTAGCGGATGCTGGCCAGCTGATCCACCTGCTTACCCACCAGCTTATCGGCAATGTAAATGATCCCGGCGACCTGGGGCGCCGTTCCCAGCAAGACACTCAGGATCGGCAGATTAGAGGACACCGGAAGTGTCACCACCATACTGAGATCCAGCTGTTGTTTATTCCCGTCAATGGTGCCATCAATTTTAAAGTTCGAAGAAGGGCCTTCGATCACGATGGGAGAATCAAAGGTAATCACTCCCCGGGTAAAGCGCAGGCTTCCCTTGATCTCATCAAAACTGATTCCCTTAGCGTACAGGTCCGAAAAATCCAGCTGCAACCTTCGGCTCAGAGCCTCAGTATTGAGAATACCGAACAGCTTAAGGGCACCGGAACTCCCTTCCAGTTTCTTCAACCGGCCTTTCTTCAGGTTCAGGTCAATACGGCCCTTCATTTCCCTGAAGCGCGCCCCCAGTGGTGAGCCCTGCCAGTTCAGGTTGGCATCAAAACGGCTTTCCTTTGCCTCCATAAAACCGGGAATACCCAGAGCGTCCTGAAGTCGATCGATGCTGTTGCCCTCCAGCTTCCCCTGAAACCAGCTGCGCTGCTCAGAGTCCACCTGAACCCAGTCCGCAAAACCGGTCAGCGCCATCCCCTGCAACTGACTGCTGAACTGATCAATTCGGGCCCCGTTCTCTTCATGCCTGAGCTGAAAAGCGATAGACCCCGGATCCCGGTTACCAATCCGGATCTCCCGGATCAGAACATCCAGATCCGGCAGCCGTGACGGATCCACATCACCCAGCAAATCAGATGGCTCCTCTTCCGAAGACTTTTCCTCCGACTCCGGAAGTGACAGCCTGGCAATATCCACCCGATAGGGCTGACCCGCCCCCTTCGGAATCCAGAGGCTTCCAGCCAGTTCAGCGCTGTCGACACTCAACTTCACTGCCTGCTGGCCAGGCTCCCCTCCTTTGTGTGGCTCTGTATCCTGCTCACTCTTCAGGGAAACCGTAACATCACGCCATTGATTTTCACCAAACTTCAGGCGGCTGATCAGCAGATTTCTCACCTCAAGACGGCTGGCCAGACTCTGCTCATCGGGTCTGGCGGGCTGTCCCTCGAATCGCTGTTTCCAGGGTTCTATATCCAACTCTGGCAAGCTCCCGGTCACCACAAACTGATTTCCGGCGGCCTTTGCCAGGACAGCCCCCGGTCCCAGGGCCAGACTTCCCGAACCCATGGAGAAATCCGGATTCATATCCACCCTGATACGCCCAAGATCACCCAGCACCGCAGAGAGTTCATGCTGATCTTTTCGGGTTGTCAGGGTCAACGTTAAGGGGAGGCTGCTGGCAGAAGACTTATCAAGGGGCGGAGGCAACTGGAACTCAACCCCTTGCAACTGAGAACGAACCTGAAGTTCCGTGATTCCCTGGTCCGGCCGGATCCACAGCTGACTGTTATAGCCAGTACGACCTTCCAGCAAGCTGAGCCAGTCCAGATTCAGCCAGTCCTGCAAATCCGCAACATCCAGCTCTCCCGACCAGCTGATCTGGACGGCGTCGGGCTTACCCTGGTCGATTGCAGACTGGATCTGGAACTCCGTTTTCTGGCCCATGAACTCCCCTGCCAGAGACTGGGCATTCAACCCCTTCTTGCTGGAAAAGGACAGCGCACCAGTAATGTCCGCCACATCCACTTTTCTTTCCGGGACAGCAAACCGGAAACCCTCCAGGGCCGCCTTGAAATCCACGGTAAACGCATCCAACCGCTCAAGAGGAAGCGACAACTTTAAATCGCCCTGAAAATCACCCTCCAGCTCCCATAGTTTTGCTTCTCCCTGGAGCATTTCATCAATGGGCGTCCGGGTCAGGAAATACCGGGCGGTACCTCCATCCGCCACCAGCCTGGTGCGGAGATAAACCACCGGGTCATCATCCAGGGTTACCCTTGCGCTGACCCCGGTCAGCTGTCCTCCAGCAGAACGGGCCTGGTCACCCAACACCTCAACCCGGTCATCATTAACAAAAACCTGTCCGGAAAGATCCGTCACGGCAGGCCATTCGGGCGAATAATCAAGTTCAGCCCCGGTGACATCAAAAAACAGCCCCCACCGGGAGTCTTCTGGAAGTTTTCCGTTGACCAGGGCACCGTTATAAATAAACCCGCCTTCATGGATAGCAGCGCCACGAATCGCACTATCCAGCCACTGCGTCAGTTGTGAATCCATTGGCAGGCCCACCGGCAGATACTTTCCGGTATAACGGGCATCCCCGTTGCTCATGCCCACCGTCAGCGCCATATCCAGGGTGTCATCCTCTCCCCAGTCCAGAGGAATATCCAGGCGCAGCCTGCCCTTCAGATCCCCTTCAGGGCCACTGAGTGCAAGATCATCGGATTTGAGAATATAGGTGTCGTCGACCACATCCCAGTAAAGCCTGGCTTTGGCCGTGTCGTATTGCCAGGTTTCCCGGAACAACTCTGGAAAACCGAGGCGGAAGTTTTCGGTATCCAGATCCAGGTAGCCTTTAAGCAGCCCCATCCTTACCGAACCACTGACATTGCCTCCCGAGGGAGCCCCTTCCCAGGCATCCACAGAAACGTTATTCAGCTGGGCACTCAAATCAAAGTCAAAGGGCTTGCGGGAAGGGTAAAAGCGCGCCGCCAAGTCGTTCAGTTCACCGGATGGATTCAGGGTTCGAACCAGTTCACTCACGCCTTCCGGAAGCACTGCGGTATCCAGTACCCATCGCTTGAGTTGGGTCAGGTCCAGGTTTTCGGTGGCAACCGTAACGCTGTATTCAGACCCTGGCTCCCCCGACTTACCACCAGACAGGTACCAATCGCTCTGCCACCGGTAAAAAACACCATTACTCAGCGCATTTTCCAACGTCAGCTGGCTGAGCCAGATCTGCCATTGGGACTCCCGAATGCCCTGCATAAACAGCTGCGTTTCTCCGGACAATCGATTCCAGCGGCCGTCAGGGTCACGATAAGACACCCGGGGAGAAGCCAGACGCCCTGCCAGCTGCCAGCGATTGCTCCGGAAATTCCAGCGAACGTCCATCTCCAGCAAGGCTTCGTCCACATCATCGTGGCACCCGGACCAGAGCGCACACAGCTGTTCTGAATTCAATTGACTGGCACGGGCAACACCTGCCCAGTCCGTATTCCAACGATCCAGTCGCTCCCCCTGACCTTCCACTTCAAGGAAACCCTCTTCTCCCACCTCCAGCCGGGCAGCCAGTTTTTTCTGGCCTTCAGCACTGGCAAGGAACAGCTCACGAACCCGGATCTGACTGGACTCACCACTGGTTTTTCTCAGTGTCAGACTGATATCACGGATATCCAGGTGTTCCTGAAGATCGAGCCACTTGAGCAGCCGGTTACGCTCCCGGTTTTTTTCATGACGGTTTTCATTCAGAACAGAGGAACCGGCAATTCCCCGGATCCCGGACAGGTTCCACTTGACCCCATCCACCTGATCCAGGTTGAGTGCCACACCATTGATCTGAAGGGAATTGAAAACCGGCATCCACTTAAACAGAGAATCCCGTAGATCCAGCTCCATATCCAGCCGGTCAATACGAAACCCGGGTATATCGGCCCTATTGTCTTCAGGAGAAAGGCCTTTAAGGGAGAGGCCTTTCAGTGACAGAGAGGGCTCCCCCCCCTGCCATTGTGACTGTATCTCGTCTACCTGGAGCTGCGCCTGAAGTTTTTCACTGAGAATTCTGGAAACATAAGGCTGGAGCAGGGGCAGGGTCGAAAACAACAAACGACACAAGCCCACTAAGACAACCAGCAGAAACAGCCCCGAAATCAGAAGCCTCCAGCTCCATTTCATCAGCTGCTGTACCACTGGATTCATCAGACAAGAACCACATCAAACTGTTCCTGGCTGTAGATTGGTTCCACCTGGAACCGAATCGGCTTCTGGATGAACTCTTCCAGATCCGCTACATTACTGGACTCCTCATCCAGCAGCCGGTCAATCACTGGCTCAGAAGCCAGAACCATATAACTGTCACCGTCGTAGGCCCTGACGGCCCTTAAAATCTCCCGGAAAATTTCATAACAGATGGTTTCTGCGGTTTTCAGCGTGCCACGGCCCTCACAGGTGGGACAGGCCTCACACAACACATTCTCAAGGGATTCCCGGGTTCGCTTGCGGGTCATTTCCACCAGCCCAAGCTCACTGACACCGGTAAAGTTGGTTTTGGCATGATCCTTTTCCATGGATTTTTCAAAAGCCCTCTGAACCTGGCGCTGGTGTTCGGTATCCTCCATATCGATAAAATCAATAATGATGATGCCCCCAAGGTTACGCAGGCGTAACTGCCTGGCAATGGCTACCGCCGCTTCCAGGTTGGTTTTGAAAATGGTCTCTTCAAGGTTTCGATGCCCGACAAACGCGCCAGTATTCACATCAATAGTGGTCATGGCTTCGGTCTGATCAATGATCAGGTAGCCACCGGACTTGAGTTGCACCTTGCGGCTGAGCGCCTTGTTGATTTCATCTTCAACACCGAACAGGTCAAAAATAGGCCGCTCGCCCGGATAGTACTCTACCCGGCCATCCACCTGGGGGACCAGTTTACGGACAAACTTGAAGACTTTCTGGAAGGTTTCCCGTGAATCAATGCGGATTTTTTCGATGTTGGGGTTCACCAGGTCCCGCATGGTCCGCAGGTGCAGTGGCAGGTCTTCATAGACATTGGCAGGGGCTTTACTCTCCTTGATATTCTCTTCAATGGTTTCCCATAACCGCTGAAGAAACAGAATATCTGCCTGGATTTCATCACCACCAATGCCTTCTGCAGCCGTTCGGAGAATAAAGCCCCCGGACTGCCCTTTCCCCTCGTCGCCCTCACCGCTGTCTCTGCCCAGGCAGGACTCCACCAGCTGGCGCAGGCGTTCCCGCTCTTCTACGTCCTCGATCCTTAAAGAGATACCCACATGGTTGTTTCTGGGCATATGCACCAGATAACGGGCAGGAATGGAAATATGAGTGGTCAGCCTGGCCCCTTTGGTGCCCAGAGGATCTTTGGTGACCTGAACCACCAGAGACTGCCCCTCATGGACCAGCTCATAAATAGGGCGTTCCTGTGAATCCTCCCCTCCCTTTTCCTGGCGGGGAGCTATTTCACTGGCATGAATAAAGGCCGCACGCTCCAGTCCAATATCGACAAAGGCAGCCTGCATTCCCGGCAGTACCCGAACCACCTTGCCTTTATAGATATTACCGACAATCCCCCGGCTGCGAGCCCTCTCTATATATATTTCCTGAAGTACCCCGTTCTCAACCAGCGCCACCCGAGATTCCATGGGCGTGATGTTCATCAGAATTTCTTCGCTCATCCCCGTCCCTCAATTCCTTTAATGCATTGACCGATATCGCCGAACCAGGCAGCAATAGAGGTCAATACACTTCCCCGTTCCTCACCCTGAGGAGACAGGGAAGGTACGATTAAGTCCTGCGGCACTCTGGCCTGCCAGGGCGAATCAGAATCGAGAAAACCTTTTGCAGGCAGGTCGGGACCTGTCAAAAAAGGCTGACGAAGAGTCTGGTTCGCCCTGGAGGCCCCGAAGGGCAAACTAAACAGCCCGCATCTACTGTGTTGAAGCTCTTGTTAAGGGCTACGGCCATTAACTGCAAACTTCGCCTTGTATCTGCAGGCTGTTTAGCTTGCAGAGCACGCACAGGACTTAACCGCACCTTCCCTAAAGTGTGTCAGAGCTGGAGATACACAGTGGATCATACCAGCTATTGTCAAAGGGGTTTTGTTTTCTGACAACTTTACAGCGGCTTTGCAATCAATGTCCTTTGTTGCTCAGCAGTGTTTTCCTGAATCCATGTTCACAAGCAGCCGGGAAATGAGCCAACAGAGCAATCAGCGGTTCCAGACAGGCACCTGAAAGGCGTTCAGCAACCGGGCTGTTTCCATCAAAGGCAGACCCACAACAGTGGGATAGCTGCCCTGGATCCGGGATACCAGAATCGCACCAAACCCCTGAATTCCGTAAGCACCTGCTTTATCCAGAGGTTCCCCGGTCGCCACATATTCCCGGATCAGATCTGAGTTTAGCGGATTGAAGGTGACCTCTGTGATCGATAGCTCAGAGCGCAGCCGGTTGCCATCGGTAATAGCAACGGCGGTCATGACCTGGTGGTTTCGCCCTGAGAGTTTCTCCAGCATACCAATGGCCTCCCCTTCATCGGCAGGTTTGCCGAGAATCTCGCCATCGCATATCACCGATGTATCTGCCGCCAGCAGTGGCCGCCGCTCAAGCCCTTCCGCCACCACTTTGTCCCATCCGGCCCCGGATTTTTCATGGGCCATTCGCAGCACATAATCGTCCGGAGACTCCTGGTCAATGGGGGTCTCATCGATTTCACACCGGAGTTTCTGAAAAGGAACCCCGATCTGCTGAAGCAACTCGGCCCGGCGGGGAGACTGGGAGGCCAGATAAATCATGACTCAAACCACTCGAAAATAGCGTCTTAGAAAACGGAGCCCGGACATCACCCAGGGCCAGATCAAAGCACTGGTCACAGAAGGCAACAGATACCAGATTGAAGGAATGGTCTGCCCGGCCGCGCTTCGAACCCAGAGCACAATCAACTGGTAAAAGCCCACCATCAGAAACACCAGAAAAGCCTGCTGCCAGATCGGAAACAGTCGCAAACGGCGATGGAGGCTTAATACAATAAAAGCCACCATCACCATGCCAAGAGAGTTCAGTCCAAACAGAGTGCCCTGAACGATATCCAGCAGAAAACCGATAATAAACGCAAACAGCAGGCCAAAACGTTCCGGCAGTGCCAGCACCCAGTAAATCATCACCAGGGGCACCCAGGCCGGACGCATCAGGGACAACCAGCCTGGCAGGGGGAGAATGCTCAATAGCGCCCCCATCAGCAGGGTCATCCAGACAACCCAGTGAGCATTGGACTGCTGCATTAATGTCCCCTCCTTGTGAGCAAATCGATAATGTACAGATCACACAGACCGGCCCTGACCAGAAGGTTAACCGCTTCAGTTACCACGGCTCTCCCCTGATTGCTCACTGACCCCAGCCTCTTGCCCCGACCGGATCGGCTCAGTGCCACCACGAAACACCAGCAGAACCACACGACTGCGGTTAATCTCTGCCACAGGCCTCAGCTCGATCACTGCGAACGCCTGTCCAGGATTATGGGTCACCCGGGTCACCACCCCTACCGGATAGCCCTCCGGATACGCTCCCCCGAGGCCGGAGCTGGTAAGCAGATCACCCTCACGAAAGTCCGCAGTCTCTGGAATATGCAACAACTCCATGCGATCGGTCCGCCCAGTTCCGGCAGCAATAGCCCGGTACTTGGTCCGATTATTCTGGACCGGCACCCTGGCCGATACATCCGTTACCATCAATACCCGGCTGCTAACCGGACTCACTTCAACCACCTGCCCCATGACACCATGAGCGTCGAGAATAGCCTGCCCTTCATAGACGTTGTCAAAGCCCCCCTTGTTCACAATGACCCGATGGGAAAAAGGGTCCGGATCCACCCCCACCACCTCTGCCACCTGCACCTGTTCATCGACCAGCTCTGCGGAGTTCAGCAGTTCCCTGAGGCGGATGTTCTGGGCCGTGAGAGATTCCAGCTTCTGAACTTTCTGTTCCAGGATTAGGTTTTTGGCTTTCAGGCGGGCGTTTTCTTCCAGAAGCTCACTGCGGGAGACCACCACTTCCGAGGCCGTCCCCCAGACCCTCCCGGGCAAATCCGCCAGAAAGAGCACAGGAGTGGCCGCCACAGTCAGCCACTGGCGGACGTGGGACAGTGCCCGGTAGCTGTGATCAAAATACAATAAAGCCAGTGACAGAACGATCAACAGGAAAAATCGTGTTAACAGTGACTGGCGTTGACTGAAAATCGGTTTGATAACCGGCTCCTTAACCGATTCAAGCGCGGCTCTCGCCGTGAAAACAGTTTGCTTTCCTCTTTTTCAGGGGGAGAGGATGGCGCAAATTGTATTTCGTTCGCTATGGGCATTTGGAAGCGTTCAGGCAGGTCACTGTCAGAGGAAAAGGCACACCAGGAGGTGACAAAGAGCAGTGATAACGCTGCCCCGGAAACTGGAAAAGTGGATCTGCATAACAGATCCACTGATATTGAGGCGATCCCATTACGCCTCAAGCCGCTTTTACCCTGACAGCCCCTGCTGACTCCTGATTAATCCGTAGACAACAGGTCCATACGGTGCTTATCCATCATCTCAATGGCCCGACCACCGCCACGGGCGACACAGGTCAGAGGGTCTTCCGCCACCAGTACCGGCAAGCCAGTCTCCTCACTGATCAATTTATCCAGATCTTTAAGGAGCGCACCACCTCCGGTCAGCACCAGTCCCCGCTCAGCAATATCGGACGCCAGTTCAGGCGGAGACTGTTCCAGGGCACTTTTTACCGCCTGGACAATGGCAGTCAACGACTCCTGAAGAGCATCCAGAATTTCACCGCTGTTCAAAGTGAAGCTGCGGGGGATACCTTCGGCAAGGTTACGACCCCTGACGTCGATTTCCAGCAGTTCATCACTGGGATAGGCAATGGCGATTTCCTGCTTGATTCGCTCGGCAGTAGCGTCACCGATCAGGCTGCCGTAATGACGACGGACGTAAGTCACAATAGCGTCATCAAAGCGGTCACCACCAATCCGGACCGACTCTGAATAGACAACACCGCTCAGGGAAATAATGGCAATTTCCGTGGTACCACCACCAATGTCCACCACCATGGAGCCACTGGCCTCTTCAACGGGCAGGCCCGCACCAATGGCAGCGGCCATGGGCTCTTCAATCAGATAGACTTCGCGGGCACCGGCACCGAGAACTGACTCACGAATCGCCCTTTTCTCCACCTTGGTGGATTTACAGGGGACGCAAACCAGAACCCTGGGGCTGGGCTGGATAAAGCTGTTTTCATGCACCTTGTTGATAAAGTGCTGCAGCATGCGTTCACAGACATCGAAATCGGCAATCACACCGTCCTTCATGGGACGGATAGCCGTTATATTTCCCGGTGTCCGGCCAAGCATTCTCTTGGCGTCCGTCCCTACGGCGACAACGCTTTTCTGGGTACCCAGATTCCGGATGGCGACCACCGAGGGTTCGTTTAATACGATGCCCTTTTCACGGACATAGACCAGTGTATTGGCTGTTCCAAGATCGATTGAGAGATCACTGGAAAACAGGCCACGTAACCTTTTCAGCATGTTGTGGGTTACCTTGACTCAAGGCTTCTGTAATTAAAGAAACTCTAACAATGCTGACCACTCAGGGCAAGCAACAATTCTGGAACCAGCGCCCCCTCTGACTCCCGGAGGATAGAATACCCTCGCTATTTCAAGCTTATTGACCCGATTATTCCTCCTCAAAGAAAATTCCCCCCTTGAGAAATCCGTTCAGTGCCCATACATTAGCGCTTATTTACTCTGGAGATGACAATGGCCATAGAAGCCTCTGAAGTCAAAAAGGTTGCCCGCCTGGCCCGCCTTTCCATAGACCAGGACTCGGTGGAAGCCACCACCAGCACCATCGGACAAATTCTGGAGCTGGTTGACAGAATGCAGGCTATCGACACCAGTGAGATTGAGCCCCTGGCCAACCCGCTGGATGCCACCCAAAGGTTAAGGGCCGACCAGGTCAGTGAAGACAACCAGCGGGACAAGCTGCAAAGCTGCGCCCCGGCCGTTGAAGAAGGCCTGTTCCTGGTACCCCGGGTAATTGAGTGAGCCTCTGGACGAGCGCTTTCGATCAGGGAATCACCCTCTCAAATACACCGGCTCAGTTGTTAACAAGCCCTTGAGTTCAACCTTCGTTCTCAACACCTATTTCAGGCCCATTAAATCCCATGCACGATAAAACCATTGCAGAACAGAGCCAGGCGCTGGCCAGTGGCAAAATATCCAGCGTTGAGCTCACCCGGAGCTACCTGGACCGCATCCAGCAGCTGGACACAGAGCTGAACAGCTATATCACGGTGACCGAAGAGCTGGCCCTGAGTCAGGCAAAAGCAGCTGACGAACAACGCGCCGCCGGCACAGCCAATGCCATGACCGGCATTCCCGTGGCCCATAAAGACCTTTTCTGTACAGAAGGCGTGAAAACCACCTGCGGCTCGAAAATCCTCGACAACTTTATTGCTCCCTACGAGTCCACAGTCACATCCAGGTTCCGCGACGCCGGGGCGGTCATGCTGGGTAAAACCAATATGGATGAGTTTGCCATGGGCTCCTCCAATGAGAACAGCCACTACGGCCCGGTACAAAACCCCTGGGATCAGAAAGCCATTCCCGGCGGCTCCTCCGGCGGCTCCGCCGCCGCTGTTGCTGCCCAACTGGCAGCTGGAGCCACTGGCACCGACACGGGAGGCTCCATTCGCCAGCCTGCCTCTCACTGCGGCATTACCGGCCTCAAGCCCACCTATGGCCGAGTCTCCCGCTATGGCATGATCGCCTATGCTTCGAGCCTTGATCAGGCCGGCCCCATGACCCGCACTGCGGAAGACGCTGCCATCATGCTCAGCACCATGGCTGGCTTTGATCACCGGGACTCCACCTGTCTTGATCGCGAAGTGCCGGATTACACCGCCACACTGAACGACTCCCTGGAAGGGCTGACCATTGGCCTGCCAAAAGAGTATTTTGCCAAAGGGCTGGACAGCACCGTAGAACAGCAGGTGCGCAGCGCCATTGCCGAGTACGAAAAACTGGGAGCCAGGATCAAAGAAGTCAGCCTGCCCAACGCAGAGCTGTGCATTCCCGCCTATTATGTGATTGCCCCGGCAGAAGCCTCCTCAAACCTGTCAAGGTTCGATGGCGTCCGGTTTGGCTACCGCTGTGAAGACCCGAAAGACCTTGAAGACCTTTATCTGCGCAGCCGCAGCGAAGGGTTCGGAGAAGAAGTCAAACGTCGTATTATAGTGGGCACTTACGCGTTGTCTGCAGGATACTATGACGCCTACTACCGCAAGGCCCAGCAAATCAGGCGGATGATCCGCGATGACTTCCTCTCTGCTTTTAAAGAGTGTGATGTCATTATGGGGCCTAACGCTCCCACGCCCGCCTTCAATATTGGTGAAATGAGTAATGACCCGGTCGCCATGTACCTGTCGGATATCTACACCCTGTCGGTGAACCTGGCCGGACTGCCCGGTATGTCTATCCCGGCCGGCATGGCCAATGATCGCCCGGTTGGCCTGCAGGTGATTGGCCAGCACTTTGATGAAGCACGCCTGTTGAATATCGGCCACCGCTTCCAGCAGGTCACCGACTGGCATCAGCAATCTCCGGCCCTCCCACGACAATCGGCCTGAAACATCGCTCCAGGCTTTATACACAGGACATCAATTCAGGACATCGAATATGGAATGGGAAACTGTTATCGGGCTGGAAATCCATGTCCAGCTCGCCACCAAAACCAAGATTTTTTCCGGAGCCTCCACCGCCTTTGGAGCCGCTCCAAACACCCAGGCCTGCGCGGTGGATCTGGGTCTGCCGGGCATTCTGCCGGTGGTCAATGAAGAAGCCATCAACATGGCCATCAAATTTGGCCTGGGCATTGACGCAGAGATCAACAAAGTCAATGTCTTTGAACGGAAGAACTATTTCTACCCGGACCTGCCCAAGGGCTACCAGACCACTCAACTGGAGAAACCCATTGTCGGCGCCGGGCATGTGGATATCACCCTGACCGACGGCTCCACCAAAGCCATCCGGATTCATCACGCCCACCTGGAAGAGGATGCCGGCAAGAGCCTGCATGAAGACTTTCACGGCATGAGCGGGATTGACCTGAACCGTGCCGGAACCCCTCTGATTGAAATTGTCACCGAACCCGACATCCGCAGCGCTGAAGAAGCGGTAGCCTTTGCCAAAAAACTGCACTCCATCGTCACCACTCTGGGTATCTGTGACGGTGATATGTCCCAGGGTTCTATGCGCTTTGACGTCAACGTTTCCGTTCGCCCCAGGGGCCAGGCAGAACTTGGCACCCGCACCGAAACCAAGAACCTGAACTCGTTCAAGTTTATGGAAGCGGCCATTCACAAAGAAGTAGAGCGCCAGATCGAACTGATTGAGGACGGCGGCACAGTTATTCAGGAAACCCGCCTATATAACGGTGACACCGGCGAGGCACGCTCCATGCGCAGCAAGGAAGAGGCCAACGATTACCGCTACTTCCCCTGCCCGGATCTGCTGCCCGTGGTAATAGAAGACAGCCGCCTTGAAAAACTGCGCGGTGCAATGCCGGAAATGCCCGACGCCAAAAAAGCCCGTTTTATCAGCGAGCTGGGGCTCGGCGAGTACGACGCTGAAATGCTTTCTGGCGACCAGGCCACCGCCCACTTCTTTGAGGCTGCCGCCAGCGCCAGTGGCGACGCCAAGCTGGCCGCCAACTGGGTCATGGGCGAACTGTCAAAATCCCTTAACCAGAGCAGCATCAACATCACCGAAAGCCCGGTCAGTGCCGAAGCCCTGGGCGGCCTGATTCTACGAATCAAGGACAACACCATTTCCGGTAAAATTGCCAAACAGGTGTTTGAAGCGCTCTGGAACGGTGAAGGCAGCAATGCTGACGAAGTGATTGAAAAGAAAGGCCTCAAGCAGGTAACCGATACCGGAGCCATTGAAGCCATGATCGACGACGTTCTGGCAGCCAACGCCCAGCAGGTTGAAAACTACCGCTCTGCTCCCGTTGAGAAACGGGGCAAGATGATCGGGTTCTTTGTGGGGCAGTGCATGAAAGCTTCCAAGGGTAAGGCAAACCCCGGGATGGTGAACCAGATTCTGAAGCAGAAGCTGGATCAGTAAGCGTCCGAACATCCGCAGAAAGACAGCGATCGCCGTTAATTAAAACGAATGGCGGTCGCACACTCTTTTCAGCCTGGAAGTAAAAGCTTTCCTATCGCCCACTCTTTCCGGAAACGCAGTAGCCCTTATGACCAGTAATCAACAACAGGTTCTGGAACTGATCCGAAAAACCCCCTCTATTTCCCAGAAAGAGCTGGCAGAAAAACTGAGCCTGTCCCGGTCAGCCGTAGCCGGGTATATCTCCCAGTTAACCCGTAAAGGGCAGATTCTGGGCAGAGCCTATGTCTTACCAGAACAGGAACGGGTGGTTTGCATCGGCGCACTGACTCTGATCCGGACCCTGTCCATTTTCGGTGCCATGGACGATGAAAACACCGCCAACGTCAAAACCACAGAATCTTCCGGAGGGCTGGCCAGAACAGTAATTGAACACCTGGTCAATCTGGGCAACCAGGCCTCTCTCATCGCCTGGACCGGCGACGATTACCGGGGTGAATGGCTACTGGAGGATGCCAGGAAAGCTGGCATTGAAACCGGACTCTGCATGACGCTGAAAAAAATGCAGACCGGCTCCCTGACCCGGATTATTGAACGATCCGGCAAGCGCCTGATGACCCTGAATGATGTAGACATCTATAATCACATTACCTTCAACCAGTTGAAAAACCGCTGGCCCCATATCGCCGGATCCCGTCTTGTTTTTATGGACAGCGACCTCCCTGAGGAAGCCCTCGGCTTTATTATCAGAAACTGCCACGAAGAACAGATTGACCTGTTTCTGGCCCCTTCCTCCGTTTCCAAAGCACGACGACTACCGTTTAACCTGGCCGGGGTAAAGCTGTTGTTCCTGACACTGCCTCAGCTGGCTGAATTGACCGCCGAGCCGGTCACCGACGACTGTTTTAATGCCGCCGCTCAACAGGTTCTGGCAAGAGGGGCAGAATCAATCTGCCTGATACGCCAGGACCAGGCGCCTCTGCTGATCAACCAGCACACCCGGAAAGAGCTCAGCCTCTCACTGCAGCACTCCCTGGATAAAGCCGATGGCCATGCCGGATTGTTTGCAGCCACCATCAACAAATATTTATCCTCAGAAAGCACCCTGCTGCCCCAAAACACCATTGAGGCCAGTTAACGTACCCTCAGCCCGCACAAAAAACACGGGGGGGGGGTATCACTGCTCATGGACATTTCCTTCCTTGACTTCAGGCAATCAGACAGTGCCCTCCCTCAAAACCGCCCCACCACCCAAGACACATGTTGACCACCCAAACACATGTCCAACAAACAAGACTGCAATCACCAATGCCAGAGCTCAGTTAACATGCAATTACACTTGCATGACCCCCATAATTTATTGACACTTATCAATAAATAACCAGCCCCATTCGAATAACATTCCACACCAACAAAAGCCCGCCAAAAAAACATTTGTCCATATTAATTGAGAGCACCCTCTCGGAACAAAATGGATCGACTGAAATAAAAGCCCGGTATTGCTGCCAATCAAGGTAGAGGAGTTTAACTATGTGGCGCCCTGAGTGGGAACAATACATCCGCATTATCAAAGACAAGGTCATTCCTTCTCTGGGTTGCACTGAACCCATTTCCACCGCCTATGCAGCAGCCATGGCGGCCGACATCCTGAACCAGTCTCCGGAAAGCATCCAGGTACTGGTCAGTGGCAACCTGATGAAAAACGGCATGGGTGTCGGAGTTCCTGGAACCGGCATGGTTGGTCTGCCTATCGCAGCCGCCGTTGGTGCCATCGGCGGGGACCCGGATGCGGGCCTCGAAGTGCTGAAAGACATCACCTGCGACCATGTCAGCAAAGCCAAGCAGATGGTAGAAGCGGGACGGGTGACCGTAGCGATCAAAGACGTCCCTGCCGTTCTGTATACCGAAGTAATTGTTAAAGCCGGGGAAGAGACGGCCCGGGTAATTATCAAGGATCATCATACCCAGGTAGTGCTTAAAGAGTTCAATGGCAAGCCTGTGTTTGAAGCACGGATGAATGACAGCCAGGACAACAGCCAGAATGAAACCGTTCAACTGTCCGTTGCCGCCATCCATGAGTTTGCGACTCAGGCACCCTACGACAGAATCCGCTTTATTCTTGAGGCAGCCCAGCTGAACAAGTCTATCTCCGCCGAGGGACTGGAGGGTGACTACGGCCTGAAAGTGGGCAAGACACTTAAAAGCAATGTCTCACGGGGCTACCTGTCAGAAGACCTGGCTGTCTCGGCGATGATGCGCTCCTCAGCCGCTTCCGACGCTCGAATGGATGGCGTTATGCTGCCTGCCATGAGCAACTCGGGCAGTGGCAACCAGGGAATCGCGGCAACCATGCCTGTTGTGGCAGTGGCGGAACGCCTCAATGCCTCTGAAGAAACCCTGGCCAGGGCGCTGATCCTCAGTCACCTGATTGCAATCCACATCAAGTCTCACCTGGACACACTCTCTGCCATGTGCGGAGCAACCACCGCATCAACAGGGGCCAGCTGCGCCATTACCTGGCTGCTGGGCGGCTCTCTGGAGCAGATCGAATACGCCATTTTTAATATGGTGGGGGATATCACCGGCATATTCTGTGATGGCGCCAAGACCAGCTGCTCCCTGAAAGTGTCTACCTCGGCAAACGCAGCCGTTAAAGCGGCACTGATGGCCATGGACAATATTCGCGTCACCTCCCATGAGGGTGTCATTGAAGATGAAGTGGAAAAAACCATTGAAAATATTGGACTGCTGGGCAATCAGGGCATGAAGGAAACCGATCGGATGATTCTGAAAATCATGACCGAAAAGACCTTGTGATCCTTATTTCACCAATATAAACCTGCAACAGAAGCCAGGCCTCAAAAGGCCTGGTTTTTTTTATGGTTAAGATAGTTTTTTCAATGGTAATCGCATAAGATCAAAATACAACAGCAAAAACGACACTCATGGCAAATGGAAATGCCATGATTCACGGGTGTTTTCACCGCTGAAAAGGATTTCAAGATGCTTCGATCGCTTCTGTTTTTTATCGCGCTCTCTTTTCCTTTTGCTCAGGTAATGGCCGACTGGAAACCCGACCAGATCCGGATCGGATATGGCCAGTTTATCTCCCCTTTTGTCAGCCGAAGTGCCGATATTCATCAATATCGAGCGGGGTTGGCCTGGGATATCTCTGAAAATTTGTGGGAGTCAGACAGTCTAAGGCTGAAAAGCTATGCAGAACTGGGGTTGGGTTATTGGAAAAGCACCCTGAACCCGGAACCCGATTCAGAGCATCTGGGCGCCAAAAGTGCCCGGCAGATTAGTTTGAGTCCGGTGCTTCGGTTGGTTCCAAGTCAAACAAACAGCAGCCTGACCCCGTTTCTTGATATAGGCGCCGGCTTAAGCTACCAGACAGAAGAGGATCTGGAGCAACAAAACCGAAGCGGAATTAATATGGGCGGACGATGGCAGTTTGAACTCAGGTTAATGATTGGCCTAGAACTTGGGGAAAAACAACAGTTTGAGGTCAGCTATGGCTGGATGCATTACTCCAATGCCCACCTTGAACACATCAACGAAGGTATGGATTTTTTGACCCTGCAAATCGGTTACCACTTCTGAGCACCTCCAATAGAAGCAGGTGAATCTTCACCTGCTGCATCTTATTCAAACCCATTGATTTAAACGATCATAAACCATCACCTTCCCTTGGATCTATACACAAACTCCTGTCAGCTATTATTACTGCACGGCTAGCCAGAAAGACAGCCAACCAGCCAAAAAAACCGACAAAAAAAAATCGTTTTATTTGAAAAAAAGGCGAGTTTGTAAAAAAAGTCAGAAACATGGATGTTTCATTATGCCCATAGAACCCGATAGACACCGGTTAATACCGCGCAGTTACACCCCTCACTCTGACCGACCTGAGCCGGAAGAAAGCTCTTCCCATAAAAAAAGGTGGCGAAAACGGCAAACAAAAGATCAGTTTATCCCCCGGGAACAGCTCTGGGACCAGAGGCCACCCCGCATTTCAGAAAGGTCTTCCAGATCCACCCTCCACACTGGAAATCTGCGACCACTCAAAAGACAATCTTCCCAGGAATCACTCAGTGATGGCCAGCCCTACAGCACCTTTACCCCTAAAAGGAGCAAAACATCAGAATTCCATATCCAGGCAAACACTACACAAAGCAGTAACGACAAAAGGGATCTCGCTGAAGCGGCTACCGGTCTTGCTGCAGAGGTACCTGCTCTTGGCAACGCCATTCGGCAGGAGCTGGTCTGGAAAGAGCTTAGAGAGCTGTTTTACCCAGACCTTGGCTCAACGCCGGAAGAAGAAAAAGCCATTTTTCTGGAGTCACTTGAACACGTGACCAAAGGGCTTGACGGTGATGAAAAGTACAAAGCCGTTCTGGTTCATATACAGGAACGTTTTAAAGAAACCGATTTTACCTACGGTCATGATATTGATACAGAAGGAAAGGCGCAGTACACATCCACCGTCTCGGAAATTCTGGAAGACAATGGTCAGGGGGTTGACTGTGACGACTACTCAGTCATGGCCAAGTTCTGGGGCGACGCAGCCATTGAGAAAGGTTATTTACCCGAAGGCAGTGAGTTTCACATTATAGGGGGAAGTAACCCGGAAGGGGCAGGACATGCAGTGTGCGTCTTCGAAGCACCAGAAGGTGACAAATACATTATTGATGGCACATTGTACGACAGCGATGGCGGTGGAAATCCATCCAAACTATTGACTCTTGCCGAATACAGAGACGGTGATGACCGTCTTGATTCTTTGTGGGAACGAACACTTGAATTTGATGAGGCTCAACCGGAAAAAATATTTTACGGTGATACCGAAGTCACCGAAGAGTGGATGAATCAGTCCAGTGACACCCCCATTGACGACAGTGTTTCAGACTATGACTTAAAAGAGAAAATATACGACCAGTACGATGTAGACCCGGATCCTCATGCGGCCAAATCTGGCTATGAGGATTACCTGGTTCAATACGGCGAAGAAGAGTTCTGGCAGGAAAAGTTTGATGATTTCGCTGACAGCCCGGATGCTCTGGGAGCCGATATTGGCAGTGCCGTGGCAGAAGGTACTCTGGCAACGGCCTTTGCACTCTATAAACGGCATAAGATTCTAAGACGAAGAAAGAATATTATAAAAGCGTTTGAAGTGAAACAAAAATGGCATGATCGACAGCCCAGAAACCAGTTAATGACCCTCAGCGACTTTAAAGATTTTGGTCGCGTCAGTCATCTTGTTGACAATCGATACAACCCTAATAGCCTGCTCAAAGTGACCGCAGATATCTTTAACTGCCACAAAAGTTATCGAAGCCACCAGAATTTCCAAAGTTTGGTTCAGAATTTATCCAGCCTTTTCCCCAATGATGAAGCACTACCGGAACTGTTTGACAGAATAACTCCGGAAAATATGGGAAATCCGGATTTTGTGGAAAATGTACTGGAAAGAAAATTAAAAGAATATGGTATTTCAGTAAAATATGAAAAGGCAGGAACCGTTAAGCAGAAAATTGCCGATAAATTTCGAAGCATGAAAAATAAAAAACTAAAAGCCTGTATGCATAGAACAACCATCGACAAAGAGAAACTGTATAACAAACTAAAAAATGGAAATCGCTTACTTAAACAACCCAATATATACAAAGTTATTTCTGATCACGACAAAGAAATAAGCACTTTTTATCAACTAAAAAATTATGATGATTGGAAGCTGAAGTTTGTTCGAAATGATGTTATAGCCAAGGGAGCCGCTGCAGCAACCGGAATCATCCCCTTATTACCAATAGACGAATTAATCAGAACCGGAGCTTACTCTGCGGAAACCAGACACAGAATGAGAAACCGGGAAAACATGGAAGAAAGAGTTGATAACAGCCTTAACGTGCTCCTCAGAAACAAGAGAAACTTGAGCCTGGAAGATTATAACCGAATAAAAACTCAACTTGAGAATGTGAAAGAACTGAAAAATCGGCATATTGGCTTGAAGGAGGCAAAAACCACAAGAATGGC
The DNA here is from genome assembly GCF_057680865.1 of Endozoicomonas sp. Z74. Classification (NCBI taxonomy): domain Bacteria; kingdom Pseudomonadati; phylum Pseudomonadota; class Gammaproteobacteria; order Oceanospirillales; family Endozoicomonadaceae; genus Endozoicomonas; species Endozoicomonas sp. Z74. Next base: position 10,630 of record NZ_JBLYZI010000054.1, on the reverse strand, counting down.
GGCTATCCATACAGCATCAGCCATCGCAACCCCACTGACCGATATTCTTGGTCCAGCCGGTTCAGCAGGCAGAAATGCCGTCAAGGGAACACTGAAGATTGCCAATACGGTCTACCCCATGGTGCGCCGATATAAAGGCGATAAAGCACAAAGGCAGGCCAATCGTTTTCATACCGTTCAGGACGTTTATCGGCTCTACAAGGAAATTTACATACAAGCGGTAAGGGAAAGAAACGAGAGCCTTCAAGACACCATCCTGGATCTGGCCAGTGCCTCATTCGACCTGGATCCTTACGAATTCCATAGACTGACTCAGACCTCCATGGTTGAAAACAACCGCTTCAAACTGAGCTTCTCACGCCCCATTGGCAAGGCCTCCAGAATCTATCAGGCTCAGCAAAGGCAGGGCGCTCAATAAAAAGTGAGTCGCCAACGAGAAAAATCAAGAGGAACATTTCACTCGCTGACCAGTAGCAGACTACTGTCTACCACTTGTCAGCACATTTTTCACAATGACATTACCGACTTAATGTTCGACCTTTATTCGCGGCGATCCGCAGCCGCAGGGCGTTAAGCTTGATAAACCCTTCCGCGTCCCCCTGGTTATAGGCACCGGCATCGTCTTCAAAGGTGGCAATATCTTCATCAAAGAGGGAATCTTCTGAACGACGCCCCACCACAATCACATTACCTTTGTAGAGCTTCAGGCGAACCTCGCCATTCACGGACTCCTGGCTTTCGTCAATCATCTTCTGGAGCATTTCCCTCTCGGGAGACCACCAGTAACCGTTGTAAATCAGTTTGGCGTAACGGGGCATTAACTCATCTTTCAAATGAGCCACTTCCCGGTCCAGGGTGATGGACTCAATGGCCCGGTGGGCTTTCAGCATAATGCTGCCCCCTGGGGTTTCATAACAGCCACGGGATTTCATGCCCACATAACGGTTCTCAACGATATCCAGGCGACCAATGCCGTTTTCTCCACCCACTTTATTCAAGTAGGTCAGCACATCAACCGGCTTCATTGGCTCACCATTAATAGCGACGATATCCCCGTTCTGGTAGGTCAGGTTCAGGTAGGTGGGTTGATCCGGTGCCTTTTCCGGTGAGACCGTCCAGCGCCACATATCTTCTTCGGCTTCCGCCCAGGGGCTTTCCAGAATCCCCCCTTCATAGGAAATGTGCAGCAGATTGGCGTCCATGGAGTAAGGGGACTTGCCTTTCTTCCGCTCCACCTCAATTCCGTGCTCATCACAGTAGGCGAGCAACTTTTCCCGGGAATTCAAATCCCACTCCCGCCAGGGGGCGATCACCTGAACCCCGGGTTTCAGGGCATAGGCACCCAGTTCAAAACGCACCTGGTCATTGCCCTTACCGGTGGCCCCATGGGAAATCGCATCCGCTCCCGTTTCGTTGGCAATCTCAATCAACCGCTTGGAAATCAGCGGACGGGCAATAGAGGTACCCAGCAAGTACTCCCCCTCATAAACGGTGTTGGCACGAAACATGGGGAATACAAAGTCCCTGACAAACTCTTCCTTCAGGTCATCAATATATATTTCCCGGATGCCCAGAGCTTCAGCCTTTGCCCGTGCAGGCTCCACCTCTTCCCCCTGGCCAAGATCGGCAGTAAAGGTAACCACCTCACAGTCATAGGTGTCTTCCAGCCACTTGGCAATCACTGAGGTATCCAGGCCTCCGGAATAGGCCAGTACCACTTTATTGATCTTTTTCATCGCTCGACTCCAACTCCACTGCCCAGCAGTAACCCACCTGCAGGAAAACCAATAAATACGCAACAAAAACGCCATTTAAGGCATATATATTCACTTTATACGAATACTAATGCATAAATACATGCACGCCAAGGGACTTATCCCTTTTTTATGCGATTCGGATTATACCTAACCCAACAACAAGAACCCCCTATCCATTGGCAAAAAAACTGCCGATTTCCGGCGTGTCAGTCCTCATGCAACAGGCGGCTCCAAAAAGCCGGGTGCACTATCCATAAAAAACAAAAGCACTATCCAAAAAACCGGATTTTCGCTAGGATGAGCCTCCGGTCTGTACACTCATCACAGTGAACGCGCAGCGTTTCCCTGATCCAATGCCTCCGCGCAATGATCAATGAGAGACTTGCCACGGCTGACGTTTTATTTTTGACAACTCAGTTTTGACTCTTCACTTTTTAACTATGATGTATGGCTTTAACCGGAACAGGTAATCACACTCAATGACCCAGACACTCACCATTACGCGCCCTGACGACTGGCATCTCCACCTTCGGGATGGCGCAGCCTTGAAAGAAACTGTCCAAGCCACCGCTCGATCGTTTGGTCGAGCCATTGTGATGCCCAACCTGGTGCCTCCAGTGGTGAACAGAGAGCAGGCCAGCGAATACAAAGGCCGTATTTTCCGACATATTCCGAAAGGTTCGGCTTTCCAGCCCCTGATGACCCTTTACCTCACCGACAAGACCAGCGCGGCCATGATCCGGGAGGCTCACAACCAGGGTGAGGTCTATGCCTGTAAACTGTATCCCGCGGGTGCCACCACCAATTCAGACTCCGGCGTGACCGACCTGAAAAATGTCTACGGTGCTCTTGAAGCCATGGCGGAGTGCGGACTCCCCCTGCTGGTTCACGGGGAAGTGACGGATTCAGACATTGATATTTTCGACCGGGAAAAAGTCTTTATTGACCGCCACCTGACCGGGCTGGCAAAACGCTTTCCCAACCTGAAGATTGTGATGGAACACATCACCACTGCAGACGCCGCGCAGTTTGTTGCCGAAGGCAATAACAACCTGGCCGCCACCATTACCGCCCATCACCTGCTTTATAATCGCAACCATATGCTGGTCGGTGGCATTAAACCCCATTACTATTGTCTGCCTATCCTCAAGCGCAACTCTCATCAACAGGCGCTTCTGGACGCCGCCGTCAGTGGCAGCAAACGTTTCTTTCTGGGAACTGACTCAGCGCCTCACGCAGTGGGTGCCAAGGAGTCTGCCTGCGGCTGTGCCGGATGCTACACAGCACCAGCGGCCATTGAATTGTATGCCGAGGCTTTTGAAAGCATGGGTGCACTGGATAAACTGGAAGCGTTCGCCAGCCACAATGGACCGGACTTTTATGGACTTCCCAGAAACAGCAGCACCATTACCCTGGCAAAAGAGTCCTGGACAATGCCGGAATACATCCCATTCGGCGACAGCCGGGTGAAACCCCTGAGAGCCGGTGAAACCCTCACCTGGCGCCTCAAGTCAGATTAAGGAGACTCCCTTGCGGGCCGACGACAGCCACTCTATGGCAAGCCGATTCCGAGGCTTTCTACCCGTTGTGGTGGATGTAGAAACCGGTGGCTTTAATGCCACCACCGATGCACTGCTGGAAATAGCAGCCACCGTCATTGAAATGGATGAAAGTGGTTACGTTCACCCCGGGCCCACAGAGTCCTACCACATCAAACCCTTTGAGGGAGCCAATATTGAAAAGGCCGCCATAGAGTTTATCGGGATTGACCCTTTTCACCCGCTCCGGATCGCGCTACCTGAAGAGGAAGCGATGAACAAAATTTTCCGGAGCGTGCGAAAATCGGTTAAAAACCAGGGGTGCAGTCGAGCCGTACTGGTGGGTCACAACGCGGCCTTTGACCTGGGATTTGTCATGGCCGCCGCCCAGCGCTGTGAACTGAAACGGAACCCTTTTCACCCGTTCTCCTGCTTTGACACCGCCACCCTGTCCGGCCTGGCCTACGGTCAAACGGTGCTCGCCAAAGCCTGTGATGAAGCCCACATTGATTTTGACAAATCAGAGGCCCATTCAGCCCGCTACGACACCGAGAAGACGGCAGAGCTTTTCTGCACCATTGTAAACCGCTGGAAAGATCTTGGTGGCTGGCTGTAAAGCCCGCCAAACCAATCCAGTCGCTTTCTGACAAGAAACCGGTAATGGCTTATTCCCACTGGCAAACGGGTATCTTTGAAGAGCAACCTTTCTCTTACCTGACTCTCGCGAGTCAGGATCATCCAACTGGGGCAACTCTGTTGTGTCCGCTCTGAGTGTGGCGCATTGTCGTCTGAACGCATGATCCAGCCCTGTAAAAGCTGACAAGCTTTGTCTGTCGCTTCCATGGGCAAGATCGGATAGATACTTTTGCCAGGTGTCCCCAGGAGAAAGAACGGCATCTGCCAGCGACCGGGTTAAATCAGAGCATCGTCGGTACAGCTCCTTCAAGTCAGGGCAGAGTTTACTGTCCGCCAATTGATCGACACCGACTAGAAAAAAGGCCCGGTATATCTGCGAAAACGCAGAACCGTCACTCATTATATGACGACGAAGCTTCTCCTTTGACTGGACATCCGAGCTATTCACAATAGCTTTGACGCCATCAATCATGAACGGAAGAATCGCATCTTGCTTATAACCTTCCCGTTTTGCCTCATCATTAAACAGCCTCAACGAGAGCCAGAACCTGGGGTAATTTCCTGCCAGCAGCGCTTCGATGGCCTCCCTCAAATGCCGGGTACACCGGGAATCACTCCCCCTTGAAGGCAAGGAAACCATGCACACCCCAGGCAAATTTAATGCTTTATTACTGACAGCAGGGAAGACAAAACAAACAGCACGATTAATGAGCTGCTTGGCCATTATTTTTGCAGTATAAAATAGAAGGTTAAGTTCAACAGGGACTCGCCGTATACGGCGCTCTACCTGGTAAACCTTGTTGACAAGCCAGGTTTTAAAATTGAGCTGCGCTTTCCAGGGAATGTATACAATAGCTGGATACTGTGATGCGCGGCTGGCACCTGAAACACTCTCAATCACAACAGAACGTCCTCAGTGACGTACTTCTGAATAATGCTTAACATCCATTTTGAGCAATTCAGTCTGGGGATAACCAGAAACACACGGCGCTCTCACACCGTAATGCCGGTTAAAAAGAGGTTCAGATCCGTCTCTCAACCACCCTAAAGAGAAAAACCAGGCAATCCGTTTTCACGCTTGGCTTTTCCAGTAATTAGGACAGTTGTTTTAGATAAAAGTTCATGATCGCCTCATCCCTGAAGCATGGCCTTTGCCCCAGCGGCAAACTTCAGTTTACATACTGGCTCTCAAGATAGTGGGCAACGGCGTCGTCGTGGCAGGAGCCAATTTGCTCATATTCCGGTAAATGGCTGACCAGAGAAGGGTCCGCATTCCCCATCAATACGCCCTTGCCAACACTGGAGAGCATCTGCAGATCATTCATTCCATCACCAAAGGCAATGGCATCCTCAAACCCAAAGCCTTTGAGCCTGAGCACCTCTTCAAGAGCGGAACCCTTGCTGACAGAAGGCGCCATCACTTCAAAGCATTCCGGCAGGGAGTAGGTCATCGCCAGACGGTCACCAAACAGGGCTTCAGCCTGATCGGATAAAGGCAGGAGGTCTTTCTGGGAATGGGCCACAAAAAAGACCTTTTGGATCGCCTTGGGAGTGAGCGCATCCAGGTCCGCCAGCTGATAGCTGAAACCCGTATCTTTATGGAAATCCAACAGCTCTTTATGCTCCTGCTCCACCAGCCATTGCTCACCCTGAAAGACATTCGTAGCAACACTGTCGGCAAACGACTTTCTCAGTGCCAGCAGGGGGCTCACCAGATCCGGTTGAATATCATGCTGGATAATCAGCTCCCCCCCGGGATTATAAACACGGGCACCATTACTGGTGATCAGGTACATATCGATCCCCAGTTGAGCCCTGAGCTGCTCAACATCCTGATAGTGGCGCCCGGTGGCAAAAACAAACTTTACCCCTTCACCACTCAGTCGGCGGATCACCTGCTGGCTCCGGTCAGAAAGCTCATGGTTCTGGTTCAGCAACGTACCATCAAGATCAGAGACCACCACTGGATACATTCAAATACCTCTTCAGCTTCAAAACTGCGTCCTGCAGTGATTTTCCATGGAAAAATGGATCGAAAGAAAAAGGCCTTTTCCCACATACCGGAAAAGGCCTTTCCAAAAGACTGTGAACAGCCCCACACTAAACGCTGTGGGGGGCACCGGGCAATCCGTAGTTATTCTCTGGTCAGCGGTTTATCCCGTGTCAGCCCGCTTATGCTTAAGGCCTTATGAAAAGGCGAGCTGATCATCGCTGACCACAACCTTTATGGTATCTCCCGGACTGTACTTCCCGGACAGAATGGCTTCTGCCAGGGGATTCTCAACACTGCGCTGGATCGCCCGCTTCAGGGGTCTGGCACCATAAACCGGATCAAAACCCACTTCTGACAGCTTGTCCATGGCTTCTTCAGAGAGTTCCAGGGTCAGGCTGTTTTCCGCCAGCCTCCGGTTCAGGTTCTGCAGCTGAATACTGGCAATTCCCTTGATCTGGCTCCGGGTCAGGGGATGGAACACCACCAGCTCATCGATCCGGTTCACGAACTCAGGGCGGAAATGCGTACCCACCACATCAATCAGGGTTTTCTTGAGGTCTTCAAAATCCGCAGTCTCTTCTCCCTGAAGCGTCTGAATCACATCGGATCCCAGGTTGGAGGTCATGACAATCACCGTGTTTTTGAAATCCACGGTCCGCCCCTGACCGTCGGTCAGGCGACCGTCTTCCAACACCTGCAACAGAATGTTGAAGACATCCGGGTGGGCCTTTTCCACCTCATCCATCAGAACCACTGAATAAGGCTTGCGACGGACGGCCTCGGTCAGATAGCCTCCCTCTTCATACCCTACATAGCCGGGAGGTGCTCCCAATAACCGGGAAACTGAGTGTTTCTCCATAAACTCCGACATATCAATGCGTACAATGGCGTCTTCCGTATCAAACAGGAATTCCGCCAGGGCCTTGCACAGCTCAGTTTTACCCACCCCGGTAGGGCCAAGAAACATAAAGGAGCCATTGGGCCGGTTCGGGTCTGCCAGCCCCGCCCTGGAACGACGTACCGCATTGGCAACCGCCACAACCGCTTCATCCTGGCCAATAACCCGGTTATGGAGCGCCTCTTCCATCCGCAGCAGCTTTTCCTTTTCCCCTTCCAGCATTTTGGCCACGGGAATGCCTGTCCATTTGGACACCACTTCAGCAATTTCTTCGTCCGTCACCCGGTTACGCAGCAGCTGATGGTCACCGCTCTCCACGGCATCGGCCTGGGCCAGTTTTTTGTCCAGCTCCGGCAGTTCACCGTACTGAATTTCCGACATTTTGGTCAGGTCACCGGCACGCCTGGCCGCTTCCAGCTCAATCAACAGCCGCTCTTTTTCTTCCCGGATTTTCTGCCCACCCTGAAGCAAAGCTTTCTCTGCCTTCCAGATATCTTCCAGATCGGAGTATTCCCGCTCCAGCTCATCCACTTCCTGATTCAACCGCGCCAGCCGTTCTTTGGAGGCCTTGTCATCTTCCTTCTTGAGCGCTTCCTGCTCGATTTTCAATTGAATGAGTCGACGTTCCAGACGGTCCATGGCTTCCGGCTTGGAATCCATTTCCATGCGAATCCGGCTGGCTGCCTCATCCACCAGGTCAATGGCTTTGTCCGGCAACTGCCGATCGGTGATATACCGTTGGGACAACCGGGCTGCGGCCACAATGGCCGGGTCGGTAATATCCACACCGTGGTGAGCTTCATAACGCTCTTTCAATCCACGGAGAATGGCAATGGCATCTTCTTCAGAGGGCTCATCCACCAGCACTTTCTGAAAACGGCGCTCCAGGGCCGCATCCTTTTCAATGTACTGTCGGTATTCATCCAGGGTGGTTGCCCCCACACAGTGGAGCTCCCCCCTGGCCAGGGCAGGCTTGAGCATATTCCCGGCATCCATGGCACCGTCGGCCTTACCCGCTCCCACCATGGTATGCAGCTCATCAATAAACAGGATGATCTGTCCTTCCTGTTTCGCCAGATCCTTCAGCACCGCTTTCAGCCGCTCTTCAAACTCACCCCGGAACTTGGCTCCGGCAATCAGCGAGCCCATATCCAACGACAACAGTCTTTTTCCTTTCAGGCCTTCCGGCACTTCACCGTTGACTATCCGCTGGGCCAGCCCTTCAACAATGGCGGTTTTGCCCACTCCGGGTTCACCAATAATCACCGGATTATTTTTGGTTCGACGCTGAAGCACCTGGACGGTCCGGCGAATTTCATCGTCCCGGCCAATCACCGGATCCAGCTTGCCCTGTTCCGCCCGCTCAGTCAGATCAATGGCGTATTTGCTCAGAGAGTTGCGATTATCTTCCGCGTTGGGGTCATTAACGGTCTCGCCGCCACGCACATGTTTAATGGCATTTTCCAGCGCCTTCTGGCTGATGCCCTGGCTGTTCAGCAGTTTCCCAAGTTCACCACCGTCTTCCATCATCACCAGCAAAACAGTTTCACTGGAAATAAACTGGTCCCCGGCCTGCTGGGCTTTTTTGTCCGCGAGATTGAGCATCCGGTAAAGGGCCTGGGAGGTCTGGATATCCCCGGTGGGTGTCTTCACTTCCGGCAACAAATCCAACATCCGGGTCAACTCACCGTGCAGGGTATTCACATCAAACCCTACCTGCATCAGCAAGGGCTTCACCGAACCTCCCTGTTGATCCAGCAGGGCCAGCAGCAAATGCACGGGCTCCATCTGGCTGTGATCCTTACCTATGGCCAGGGACTGGGCATCCGCCAGGGCAGACTGGAGTTTGCTGGTCAGTCGATCAGCTCTCATGGAAACCTCCCGGGGTATCAATGTCTCTTAATACTCTATATGGCGGCAGGTCGGGTTATTTCAAGACAGAAGCACCACTTCCCATAAGCTACTCTTCAACCCGCTGACTAAAAAGCCATGAAGGCCCTCTAAAATGAATCCAATCGGTTTGCTTCTCTTTGCACTGGCTCCCATCACAGGACCCGGTTTTTTGACCATTCCACCCAGTACAGAATCACTGCCCTCTACAGAAGACTACAGCGGGCTTTTTGCCAATGAAAGCACCTGCAATGAAAGCACCGGACTGCCTGAATACCGCTTATCCAGAGAGCTTCTTCCGGACATTACCATTGAACAAAAACCCCGGTGGCAGCATTTGAACCGGGTGGCCTGGCACCTGTTTTTTCATAACCTTAAACCGGCCTCCTGCTCCCCTTCAGAGTTCTCCAGTGCTCGACTGAGCAGTCAGTTTTCCCGCAACGAATTTTTCTGGGACCAGGCCTGGATCAATATCGGCATTGGGAATTACGCCCACCGGGTGTTCAATACCCTCGGCGGACTGAATATTTTTTACCAACGACAGCACAGGGATGGGTTTATCCCCCGGGAAATTCAACCCGATGGCGAAGAGATGCACTTTGTCCCCGCCTGGAGATTAACCCTCGGCAATATCAATGACCGGGCTTCACAGAGAAACAGCCTCAAACGACTTCCTGCGGACATCCAAAAAAGAATCGAAGCCCTCAAAACACTGTATGGGAGGGAAAACAATAATAACCCCCCACTTGCCGCCTATGCAGAGTGGCAACATTATCTGATGCACAGAGATAAAGGCCGACTTGCAAAGGTCATTCAAACCCTGGAGCACCAGACACAATGGCTTGAACAAAACCGAAGGGTTCGCCATGGAGAGCTGACAGGCCTGTTCTGGCAGAGAACCATGGGGTCCGGGATGGATAACGCACCGGCCACCCGGGATTTATGGGACGAAGAAGTTGCCAGGGCTGTTGCCTTCACAGGGGGTCAGAATGCCACACTGGTCCCATTTGATATCAACAAGGCACTCCATGATAAAAAAGACGCCAGTTTTGATATGTCAGCACAGATGAAACTCCATTACGACGCCATGGCCCTGATAGAAACAGAATTGCACAAGCCCGAGCAGGCTGAAAAGTATCAACAGGCTTCACGGGAATTATCATCAAAAATCAACGCATGCATGTGGGACAGCACCCAGGACTTTTACTTCAACGTCTATGAAACCTGTGATCACAAAGACAACGTATTTTTATTGTCAGGATACTGGGCGCTCTACTCTGGCATTGCCAGCATAGAGCAAACCCGGGCTATGCTGAAACATCTGCAGGACAGTGATAGATTCAAAACCCCCATGCCCTTCCCATCCCTGTCAGTCAACCACCCGGACTTTGAGTGGCAGGGCAATTACTGGCGGGGAGGGGTCTGGCCACCCATGATGTTCATGACCCTGAAAGGGTTAATGAATTACGCTCAAACGATTCCTGAGGCCTGGCAAATAGCCATAGACGCTTCTGCTGACTATCTGGACGGGCTGGCAAACACTGTGTTTGGTGATCAAGCCGTAAATGAACTGCCCGAAGACACCTCGGCCTACTGGCAAAAGCTGTACGAATACAATCGCCCTGATAATGGCGGCCCGGGCGAAAGAACCGACGCAAAAGGCGATGATGCCAAACCCAGGTCGGCATTTTTAGGCTGGGGAGGCCTTGGCCCCATCGGGTTAATGCAGGAAGTGGCCCTGGGTATTCATATCGGACACAAAGAAGTGATCTGGTTCCAGCACAGATCAGATGCATTAGTTCAGATCTGATCTGACAATTCCCTCTTCAAAAAAGGGAAGGGTTACCGATTTAGATAGAGGGTGAAATCACTGAAATCTAAATCGTAAAAAGGTAACCCTTATGATTCATACTAATCA
>NZ_JBLYZI010000053.1:0-38390 GCF_057680865.1 Endozoicomonas sp. Z74 | reverse complement strand
ACAAAATACCTGTCTCGTTACCTCGGGTGGAAAAGGTTTCTTAAAACTCAACTCTTCTCAGAGGAGGCTTTTTTAGATCAAGTTTCTATACATTGGGTAGAGCAACACTTAATTTGAACAGCGCCGGTAAGGGACGTGTTAGCTGTCGAGGAGCGAAAAAAGTTGTGTGAGATTGAGTTGGCATGGTTTCTTAAATTATAGATTTAGATCAAGTCTTTTAATTAGACGTCAATATTTTGATAAAAAAGCAATTGGTGAGTTAATAGCGCTGGTCAGTTGATAGAGTTATTCTAGTTCTATGGTTCGAACTGTTGTTGAGGTGATGTGTGGTTTTTGATGTGAGAGACCATAGTCATCTGTTTTTTTCTTTTGACTCCGTCTTTTGAATTGTCTGCTAAAATCCAATTCTCAACAAAAATATTTTGAATTTTGCAAGGGTTAGAGATATGAACTCTCAATTTAGAAAGCTGTTGCTTTTGGTGCTATTGCTCTATTTCTCCTGCCTGGCAGTCTCTGAGCCATTTGAAGGTGATGACGAAAATGTTGATTTGCAACCTAATTGTACGATGTCCGCCCTTTTTAACATGCTTCAAGGAAGCTCGATATGTAAAGGTTTTCATGGGGCTGAGAGTGTTAACAATACTATTGCTATTGACCTTGAAGGTGGGAAGGGAAAGGTTGAATTAGTTAATCCAGATGCATTTTTTATTGATGACTGTGAAGATCAAGAAACAGCGGAATGCAAGTTGCATTGCATTTCTAAATATGATGAGGAGAAAATGAAGTTGCTTTGTGTTAAACCGGTTCAATATACTTCTGGATCTGTTATAACGCATGATGGTTACTTAAATGCTGAAAGGTGTAGGCGTGATGATTTTCAACCGATACCATACTGGTCGAATGAGCAAATTACTTGTTTCTATTTAAAGTCAAGCGCTGTTGAGGAAGGTCAGCTTGTTTTTAGCAATCAGAAGTATATTTCTGATCGTCAAGTGTATTGTGATTATAATAAAGGCTATAAATTTATACATAAGCCTAGGAACAACTGCTACTGCATACCAAGTGAGGAGGATTGTTCATGCTATTCAGTACAATTAAAAGGCAATGCTAGTCTTTTACAGCTTAAAAATGAACATGCAGGATGCAAACCCGAAGAGCAGGTTGATGAACCAGTGGGCGTGAGTTCGGGTTATCGCTCAGAGTACGACGACACACTCTATAACATTGAAATTGTATCATTCATGCCCGTACTGGACCCCATACCTCCAGGATCTGTTGTAACCGTTTTTTCTGTGGTCATGGGTATGGTTGGTGGATTCACACTTCGTCATGTATTTACTAAAGCTAGACATGCTCAGGATATGGAGGTTCAGGATCAAAGCAAGCGGATGTTGGTAAATGAAATAGCTATTCTGACTGCTGAGTTGTCAACAGCGACGGAACAAGCGGTTACTGATCAGCCTCACCAAGGTTTGTTTTCGCGTGCGTGGAGTTGGGGCTGGTCCTGGGTAAAATAGCGGCCAATACCACTTATGAGGAGGGGCTTGTGAATAAAGGCTTGAAAAAAGGCGACATCAGTACCATATAAGAAGCTCCAATAATGATCGGGGCCTGTCATGCGCTTCCTCTTTCTTCCTTTTATTCTCCTGCCGATTCTTGAAATGGTGGTGCTTATCAAAGTAGGCAGCGCCATCGGTGCCTGGAACACGGTCTCCCTGGTGATTCTGGGCGGGTTCGCCGGGCTTGCGGTGATCCGGCGACAGGGGGTCAGTACCAGCCTGAAAGCCCGGCAGAAACTGGCTGCAGGTGAGCTACCCGCCTTTGAGATGATCGAAACTCTGATGATTGCAGTGGGTGGCCTGCTTCTGCTGATTCCCGGTTTTATCACCGACTTTATGGGAATATTGTTACTGATCCCCCCTGTGCGTAAGGCGCTGATACGGAAGATAGCATCGTCTGGACGCTGGCAGGTTCAGCAGACGGAGATTTATGACGGTGAATTCCGTCGTGAGTCTGGCTGGGACCATCACCATACCCATATTTCCCATACCTATGAAGGGGATTTTTCCCGTGATTCGGACCCCTCCCCTCCCGGGGAAAGAGGAGACAAACAGGACTGAGCCCTTGGTGTTGTACTTCCTTAGCAGGGAACATTTCCCGCCCTTTCGGGTCTTATCAATGGTCTATTTTGGGGTGTCGGGGGCGGGGCGATGGAAGAATCCGATTTTTTTTTCAGCCAGCCCCTTGAAAATGGTTTTTGCCACCCTTACTAAGTGAAACACCTGATTATGCTTCGGTAGAGCATCGCTCTGGGGCTGAACACCCACCGAAGCAGAATTTTACCTCCGGCTGCGGCTGAAGGTATTCCGGCAACACCGGAAATCGCCCATAGTGGAACGGTCGTTTAACTCTTTCGTTTCACTGCTATTTAGTGAATAGCCGGTTACCTCTTCATGGGGAACAGGCACAAGCAAACTGTTGGAGAGAGAATCGATGAAAATCCGTCCGTTGCGTGATCGCGTGGTCGTTCGTCGTGAGGAAGAAGAAACTACCTCTGCTGGTGGCATCGTACTGCCAGGTTCTGCTACCGAGAAGCCTAACCAGGGTGTGATTGTTGCGGTAGGCGATGGCGTATATCTGGACAACGGTGAGAAGCGTCCCGTTGGCGTAAGCGTTGGTGACAAGATCATCTTCGGCAAGTATGCAGACTCCAACACCGTAAAGATTGACGGTGAAGAGCTGATCATCCTGTCTGAAGGTGACATCTACGCCGTTCTGGAAAGCTGATCGGTCCCGACACCGATTGCATCCATTTTTAATTTTGCAAAGGATCACCAACCATGGCAGCTAAACAAGTTAAATTCGGCGACGAAGCTCGCAAGCAAATGCTCGAAGGCGTCAACGTTCTGGCCGACGCTGTAAAAGCCACTCTGGGACCAAAGGGCCGTAATGTCCTGCTGGAAAAATCCTTCGGCGCTCCCACCATCACCAAAGACGGTGTTTCCGTAGCCAAGGAAATCGAGCTGAAAGACAAGTTCCAGAACATGGGTGCCCAGCTGGTTAAGGAAGTGGCTTCCCAGGCTAACGACCAGGCTGGTGACGGTACCACTACCGCGACTGTTCTGGCTCAGTCCATTTTGAACGAAGGTCTGAAGTACGTTGCTGCAGGCATGAACCCAATGGACCTGAAGCGCGGTATCGACAAGGCAGTTGTTGCCGTTGTTGAGCAGCTGAAAGAAATGTCCACTCCCTGTGCTGACAGCAAGTCCATCGCCCAGGTAGGCACCATCTCCGCCAACTCTGACGAGCTGGTTGGCAAGATCATCGCTGAAGCGATGGAAAAAGTGGGCAAGGAAGGCGTCATCACCGTTGAAGAAGGCAACAGCCTGGAGAACGAGCTGGACGTGGTTGAAGGCATGCAGTTCGACCGTGGCTACCTCTCTCCTTACTTCATCAACAACCAGGAGAACATGTCTGCCGAGCTGGAAAGCCCCTTCATCCTGCTGGTTGACAAGAAAATCTCCAACATCCGTGACCTGCTGCCCGTACTGGAAGCCGTTGCCAAGGCCGGCAAGCCTCTGCTGATCATTGCTGAAGACGTTGAGGGTGAAGCCCTGGCGACTCTGGTTGTGAACAACATGCGCGGTATTGTTAAAGTGACTGCGGTTAAGGCACCTGGCTTTGGCGACCGTCGCAAGGCCATGCTGCAGGACATCGCTATCCTGACTGGTGCGACAGTGATCTCTGAAGAAGTAGGTCTGTCCCTGGAAACTGCTACTCTGGATGACCTGGGTTCCGCCAAGCGCATTCAGATCACCAAGGAAGACACCATCATTGTGGATGGCGCTGGCGTTCAGGCTGACATCGCTGGCCGTGTTGAGCAGATCCGCGCTGAAATCGAAAACTCTTCTTCTGACTACGACAAGGAAAAGCTGCAGGAGCGTGTAGCCAAGCTGGCTGGCGGTGTTGCAGTGGTTAAAGTGGGTGCTGCCACTGAAGTTGAGATGAAAGAGAAGAAAGCCCGTGTAGAAGATGCCCTGCATGCTACCCGTGCTGCGGTTGAAGAAGGCGTGGTTGCCGGTGGTGGTGTTGCCCTGGTTCGCGCTCTGTCCGCTATCAACGTTGAAACCATCAACCCTGAGCAGAGAGCCGGTGTTGACCTGATCCTGCGTGCCCTGGAAGGCCCGATCCGTCAGATCGCCACTAACTCCGGTGATGAAGCCTCTGTTGTGGTTGACAAGGTTAAGTCCGGTGAAGGTAACTACGGTTACAATGCCGCTACCGGTGAGTACGGTGACATGATTGAGATGGGTATCCTGGATCCTGCCAAGGTTACCCGTGCGGCCCTGCAGGCTGCTGCTTCTGTTGCCGGTCTGATGATCACTACTGCTGCTATGGTAGCTGATGAGCCAGAAGACAAGGCTGCTCCAGCTATGCCTGATATGGGCGGCATGGGTGGAATGGGTGGCATGGGCGGTATGATGTAATCATCCCCCGGCTATCTGCCCGGTCAGATTCTGGCTGTAAATTAAGCAGCTAGTGACTGGCTGTCTCAAGCACAACCCGCAGTTCATTCCGAGCTGCGGGTTTTTTTGTAGCTGCCGATGGTAGAGGCATCAGCTTATATTGGCAGGAATACATTATGGGAGAACCAACAGGTCCGGTCGGTGGTCAACATTTTCCGGGGGTGCGCCCTGAAGGTCATGGTGATTTGAAAGAGCCTCCCCTGGGGCAGACCAATACCCGTAGTGTGAAAAATGCCAGTACTGCTGTTCCTCAACCTACCCAGCCAGGAAAGCCGGGCACTGAACCCGTGGGAGTTAATGCCAGGAAAGTTGAGCCCAGTGATGCCAAACCTGTCCCCGGGATGAAACCGGCCGAACAGGGCAGTCAAAATGAAAAAGTGCTTAAACAAGAGCTGGATCGCCTGCTTGATGAGAATGGCCCTCTTGCCAAGGCCTTTCTGAAACGTGAAGAGCATAAAATTGTCAAGGGCTCAGTGGGGGTGCTGGGTCAGGTCAGATCTGAAATGGCGAAATTAAAGGAGGGGGCTTCCAGTCAAAAAAAGTTCAAGGCATTTGTGAAGGCGGTAAAACCAGAGACACTTCCCCCGGGGTTGAGCGTTAAAATTACCCTTAACGATGAGGGAGTGCCCCTGTCATTGATTCCTCCCGATAAACAGCTGGCGGATAGAGAGGATTTGGAAGAATTAATTGAGCTGGCTGCAGAAATTCTGGAAGAGCATTTAAAGAAACCTGAATTCAGTGAAGCGGCAATGGCCGAGCTGAAACAAAACATAGCAACATGGGAAGCTCGGGCAAGAGAGATAGGGCAGAAGCTGGGACTTGACCGGGAAGAGGAGCAAAAGCTGCGTTTTAGTGGAATGGTGGAGCAGTCACTGGAGAAGCTCAGGACCCGGCAGGTAGTGGTGACCATTGATGGTGGTGACCCGGCCAGGCGTAAGGGGGCATCCGATGAAATGCCAGTGGGAGGCTGCAGGGTCAGAGTAACCCGGGACCCGGAACTGGAAAGCTCCATTAATGATGAAGAAGCGCAGGCGCTTATGGATACGCTTGAGGAAGAGGAGCAAACAAAGCTGAAAGGCCTGTGGGAGGATGAACAGGCCAGAAAATCAGAGAAGGAAAAAAGAGCGGCAGCAAAGGCATTATCCAAAGAGCAGAAAGAAAAACTGGAAAGGGTTGAAAGGCTGCGTGAGCAGGCGGAGGCAGGTTATAAGGTGGAGAAACCTGCTTTCGACCAGTTGGGAAGGGTTAATGATGCGGTGGCAAACCAGTTCAAACCTTATCGTCCCGGTGTGGATGTTGGTGACGATGACGATGCATCGTCATCTGTTACAGCCCCCTCTGTGGAGTCATCGGTTGATGAGATTGGAACCATTGCAGGCAGAGAGCTCAGGGAGAGGCGAGAGAAGTTAAAGCGTGAGGGGAAAACAGACCAAAAAGCAGTGGACCCCCTTGTTGAGGAGCAAAAGAAGCGGATGGGAGCCCTGCTGGGGGATATTACAAAGCGTCAGAAGAAGGGCAAAGCAGACCCTGTGCCGTCTGAACCCCATGATGAGGGCTTTTCAGAACCTGACGTTCCCAGGCCTGCCCGAAATCCGTTTAGATTAAGCCCGCTTCAGGAGCTCCCTGTTGAGGAAGATGAGGGGATTTCTGAGTCTGAGTTTCCCCCCCTTAGCCCCGATCAGCCATCTGGGGCAAGTCCGGTTCGGGAGGTGAGGAAAAAAACAGGACAAGCAGAATCTTTAGGGGTGGCAGAGAAAGGGGCATTGAAACATCATAAACACTGGGAGCCAGTGCTGGATATGCACGCTGGAGGAATGCATGGATATGCCAGGGAAAAGTTTGGTAATGACCACTCTTTTTCATTGGTCAATGCAGCTAACAGTAGAATGCAGCACAATGGCGGAATTGCTAGAAAGATATCCGGTGACCTGGGGAAAGAGTTCGATGTTGCAACCCAGAGATATGTAAGGCAACACGGTGGCGTTCCTCCTGGTGAATGCTTGACTTCTGGCTCTTTTAAATATGCCTCTGATTCTAAGTTCAAGTTGAAGGGGTGCAGGAGAATTCATAATGTGGTCGCCCCTGATGCCAATGATGTGAGCAAATATGGTACTGAAGGAACGGGTAGCGATCAGTATCGACAGGACTTCAAGGCTGCTTTTATTAACTTAATTCAAAATGGTATTGCCAAAGGCGGTGTGGACGAACCCATTGTCTGTTGTTTTATTGGCTGTGATATTTTTGGAGGAACCGGTGCTGATATGGCTCAGGGGCTTTTTGATGCCTTGTGTGACCCTGCGTTGCAAAAACATGAAAAAATCCCACAACTTCATCTGGTTGGCTGGGAGGGATCTGACAAGATTAAGGTTCCAGATGAAGAAGGTACAACAGTCAAAAGAAAGGATGAGGTTGTATTGGGGGACTTCCAACTCTGGTGGGAGCATCTTCAAAACGAAGAGAGTGGGTTAGAGTGATCTATCGACAACCCGTTATCGAATACCACTCACTGATGGCATCCACCTCGTCTTCGCTCAGCATCCGGGCGATATGGGTCATGGGGGGGTGGGTTGTCCGGGAGCCATCCCGGTAATACTCCAACTGACGAACCATATAGACTTTTTTCTGGCAGGCCAGATTCGGGTTAAACGGTGCGGTTCCCTGGCCTTGTGGGCCATGACATCCTGCACACAGGGTCATGGCTTTGTTTCTTGCTGCCTGAAGCCGTTCTGGCAGTGGCTGCTCAGGCTTTTCCCCCGGTGAGCAGGCCATCAGCATCATACAGGTTATCAGGATGCCTGCCCGGTGTGCGGCTTTCGTCATCACATTCGACAACGGAAGAGTGGGTTCAGAGGTTGTCACTTCAGTCCAAAGCCTTTCCATCCTCCGTCAGCCTGAGCCAGGCATGGGAGTACCAGTAATAATGTCGGCCACTGTTAGAGGGGGCGGTGCAATTATAACGGGTGCGTCCAACAGCCAGTGGGCTGTTGGCGCGGGTTTTCAGCCGGGTCTGGGCTTTATCCAGCCAGGTCACTGTTAGCTCACCCTGGCCGGAGGCATAACATTTCAGCTGTTTTTTCTGATAGTCCCCGGGTTGCAGGGTCAGCTCAAGTTCTGGCTTCAGGTTGTCGCTGCTGATCAGGGATGAGTCGGGAATCTGCTGGGCCACTGGCAATGCCCGGCTGTTGACCTTGAGCCTGAAATCATTGACGCCATAGTCTCCGGCCATGGGAAAACGGGGCAGCCGGGTGAAGTCAGATAATTCCCCAGCCGCACCGGACTGCTGGCCAAATCCCACATACCCCAGGTCTGACAACACCTTTCGGAGTTCTGGAGTGGTTTCGCCAAAGGTCCAGGCAAACTGTTTCACACTCTGGCCGGTTTTTTCAAGGAGCCGCTTTTCAGTGGACTCCAGGTCAAGCTGGAAGCGTTTGAGCCACTGCGCCTCGGTCTCCTTTGGCAGCCTTTCTACGCTGTGGTCATGGTTCAGGGTGTGATTGGCGATGGTGGCACCGGAGCGAACCATCTCCTGAATCTGGGCCCAGCTGAGGAACTTCTGGTACTTCTTGTCTACGGGTGTCGGGCTGACAAAAACAGTGAAGGGAAAGCGGTGCTTTTTCAGCAGAGGAAAGGCTTCTGTGTAAATGCTCAGGTAGGCGTCATCAAAGGTGATCGCTACGGTTTTTTCCGGCAGTGGACGTTTATTGCGGAGGGACTCAACCGCCTCTGTCAGGGGGATCACATTGAATTGGTGTTCGGAAAGATAAGTCATGTGTTTTTTGAACGTATCCACCGTGACGCTGGTGATTCTTGGCGTCGTATCGCTGACGTGGTGATATTGCAGAATCACCACAGAGCTGGAAGCCAGGGTACGGGGCGACCAAATGCCTGACATCAGGGTAAGGCAGAGGATTAGAAGGCTGCTTTTTATCGTGGACAGGCCGCTGATCCGGCTTATGAAGCTGCCTTTATGACGCGGTGTGAGTGGCACTTCTTGCTTATGGCTGCTTTCTCGTTTATGACAGCACAGTCGCATCCCCTGAGAAAAAGAGGTCCGGGTAAAAAGAGGGCTCACAGCGTTTCCTTTGCTATTGATAAAAGGGAGGTCGTCGGTCAGCAAACTATTGTAGCAAGGCCCATGAGTCGGTTTCCATCCTGGCTGTTAAAGCCCGCTGCAGAGGAAGAGTGAATCAGGCAAAAAAAAAGAGCGCGGGATACAGATCCGGCGCCTTGGAGAGAAAGGAGTCACCCGACAGCAAGGGCTGGGGCTGTAAGGTGACTCAATAGCAATGACGAACATTGATAAGCTTATGAGTCATCAGTGATTTTTGCCTGTAGACCTTAGTCTAATCTCGCCCTGGCTCTAACCACGTTCTGACAAAGGCCTGACCAGCCCTTCCTGCTGGGTAGAAGCCACCAGCTGGCCAGTCTGGTTGAAAATTTGCCCTCTGACCAGTGCCCGGGCCCCTGAGGCTGTTGAGCTTTCCACACAGTGAAGCAGCCAGTCATCCATTCGGAAAGGGCGGTGAAACCACATGGCGTGATCCAGGCTGGCCACTTGCACCGGCTTTTGAAAGCTGGCGGCACCGTGTGGATAAAGGGATGAGGACAGAAACTGAAAGTCGGAGGCATAGGCCAGCAGGTACTTATGGAGTCCGGGGTTGTCCGGCAATTTGCCGTTGGCCTTCAGCCAGATTTTATGTCCTGGGCTACGATAGTTGTCTGCCAGAGGATCCTCCGGTTCGGCAAAGCGGATCTCAATGGGAGTGTCCGACAACAAGCGTTTCTGCAGAATCCGGGGGATAATATCGCTGTATTTCTGCACCAGCTCTTTTTCACTGGGCGCACTCTCCGGGGAAATGACTTCAGGCTTGGGGGCCTGGTGTTCGAAGCCTTCTTCACTGATCTGGAATGAGGCAGAAAGATTGAAGATGGGCTGCCCGTTCTGAATGGCCACTACCCGCCGGGTGGTGAAGCTTCTGCCATCGCGGATGCAGTCCACGTTATAAACAATAGGGCGGGTGGTGTCCCCTTCCCGGAGAAAATAGCTGTGAAAAGAGTGAACATGGCGATCCGGAGAAACCGTCTGCCTGGCCGCAGAGAGTGCCTGGCCAATGACCTGGCCGCCAAAGACTCGCCCCCAGCCAAGATCCTGGCTCTGGCCACGGAAAATATTATTTTCGATGGGCTCCAGTTTCAGAAGGGTGATCAACTCTTCCAGTACTTCATTCATCCTGTGACTCCCTGGATGGATTATGAGTGAACGGACTGACGTATGCAGTTATACCATTGAGCAGGATTAACCAATTGACCTCTGTCGTCAATTTTCGGATAGTTCAGGCCACGTTCGTCACAGTATCGAGCCAGTTCCGGGTAGCCCCAGCGAAACAGTGTCTTTTGATAGGTGCTGCTTTCCAGCCTGCAGCTGTCGTAAAGCCCCTTGAGTGTTCTCTGGTGCTGGGCTTCCACCAGAATGATGGCGGCGGCCACTGAAACGTTGAAGGAAGACACCAGGCCGGTCATGGGAATGATAATATGTTCATCGGCCAGTTCTGCTCCTTCCGGGCTGACCCCGTCTTTTTCCGCGCCCAGGATGATGGCGCAGGGCTGAGTGAAGTCCAGCTGGAAAAAAGGGACGCTTCTGGGGGAAAAGTGGGCCGCAAACAGTTTGAAGCCCCGCTTCCTGAGGCAGGATGCACTATCTTCAATGGTTTCGTGAGCGTGCATTTCAACCCAGCGGTGGCTTCCCATGGAACGACGCCGGTATTGTCGGTACGCTCTTTTGGGTTGTGTCGTATGGATTTCAGGGATGCCGACGGCATCACAGGTCCGAAGGATAGCAGACAGGTTATGGGGCTTATGCACCTGGTCGGTCAGAACGGTCAGATCTGGTTGGCGGTGGTCGAGTACCTGTCGAAATTTGTTATAACGCTCCGGTGTCACAGTGTGTTTCCCCTGATGTTATAGAAGGGTGACCATGGCGGGTCTCCATTGTAATGAAACCGCCATTAAATGAGGAATGGTTGATTAATGGGTATTGCAGGTTTTGAGGCGGTCCATGTCTGGCTCCAGAGCCATACGTTCTGGCTGGGGCCGGTGATTGCATTGGTGGCGTGCCTGGAATCCCTGGTGGCCATTGGGCTGCTGCTGCCCGGTGTGGCCATGATGTTTGCCCTTGGCGCCCTGGCTGGAGCCGGAGCCATGGATGTTTACTCAATACTGGCCTGGGGCGTTCTTGGGGCGGTGATTGGTGATGGCCTCAGCTTTCTTTTTGGCAGGCATTACCACGATCAGTTGCGGAGCTGGTGGCCCTTTAGCCGCCATCCGGGCTGGCTGGAACGGGGTGAGGATTTTTTTCAGCGCTATGGGGCCCTGAGTGTTGCCCTTGGGCGCTTCATTGGGCCTGTGCGTCCGGTCATTCCTGCGGTTGCCGGTATGATGGGAATGCCTTCCCGGGTGTTTTTCAGTGTCAATCTGGTCTCTTCCATGGGGTGGTCTCCCGTGTACCTGTTGCCGGGGTATATGACCGGTGCCGCATTGCAGTTTCATGAACAGATGCCTGACCGGTTGATGCTGGTGGTGCTGGCCTGGTTATCCCTGGCCATGGGGATCTCAGGGTTGTGGGTGCTTCTGGAAAGGAAAAAGCCGGTTTGGTCTGGCTGGTATCCGGTGCTGGCTGGATTATTGGTAATGGTTTTAGTGATTCTGAATATCACGGGTCACCTTCAGCCTGCTAATCACGACCTGAATCATTGGCTGGCTCCCCTCAGACTGCCCTGGATGGAAGAGGTGATGGCCGCGGTTACCTGGCTTGGCACTGTGCCTGTTCTGGGGGCTTTATTGCTGATTTTTCTGGGGTGGCAATACCGCCAGGGGCTATTGTCGGGATGGGTTCATTTGATATGGGCGATACCCGCCATGGTGGGATCGGTATGGGCTGGAAAGCTCTCCATCAACAGCCCCAGGCCGGGGGAAATGGCCGGGCTTGACCCCTATTCTTTTCCTTCTGGCCACACAACCATGGCTACGTTTTTCCTGCTCTGGATGGCGGCCAGGGTGGGCAGTCACTTAGCTCAGTCAGGACAACTCCGGGGAAAAGAGTGGCTTCTCTATGGGACGGTATCAGGAGTGATTATGCTGGTGGGTTTCTCCAGGTTGATCCTGGAGGTTCACTGGCTGGGGGATGTGTTGACCGGATTCAGCCTTGGGCTCTTCTGGGCTCTGCTAGCCAGTAGGGCGGATGCTTATTTTGCTCACCGGGCTTGAGAGGCTCTGAAAGCCCTTTGCTGATCTGATACTTCAGTTGCCTGGAAAGCATTTCCAGACAGTTAAGGTATCCATAGGCAACCCGATATAAAAAGGAGTTTATCGCCAACAATAATGAGGTTTCCATGGATTGGATCCCTGTTTATTACCATGCCAATAGTGAAAGAAAAGCACTTTGCGTCTCTCCAATTCCTGACAACAGGAAAGCAAACCGGTGTCCATGGAAAAATAAAGCCTCTCCTGAGGGCACTGCGGCAAAGGCTTTATCGAACATAAGGCTGTGCGCCTTTATGCTGATGATGGTGCCGGTTGTTTTATCCGTGGCTGAAAGCCAGGCATCGGGAATGGGGATTCATATTTTTATGGCTGATATGTCTATTCAGTCAGTGGAAAACGATGAAGCACGGGAGATATTAAAGTCCAATTGGACGGCTTACCGAAACGGGGCCATTTTTCCAGATTCAGGCTATGCGTCCGGTCATCCTTACGGTGAGTATGCTCATTGGGATGGGTTTGTGATTGATTACTTTGATGAGGTGAAAGCGCAATGTTTTCAAGCGGTTCGTCCCGATTGCCAGTCCATTATTGCCCACTTTTTTGGCTCTCTGTCCCATAGCATTGCGGATGTACTGTTTGACAGTTATTTTGTGACAGAAACGGCTCGTCATGATTTTCAGGGCAACTCCAGTGAAGCTCAGAATTATACGGACCCGGGTATTGATTTTATCAGCACCATTGAGCACCTTCGTGGCCCTATTGTGTTACTCAACTATAACCCCGTTGATGTTTTAGTACCGGTTCTCAACAAGCGCAATTCATTCCGGGATAGGGTGGATTCAGGATTGCTGAACAAAGGGTTCAATATTCAGCGCCTGGCTTTATTGGGAGAGCCGGCCGGCACCCCCTTTGTTTATCTTTATTTTAAATACAAAATGCACTGGGGTGGTTCCCATTATATGAATGCCCGCGGTGGTGTTAAAGACACGGCGCGGGTCATTGCAGCAGTAATTGACCGGGTTTATCCACTGTTTGAGAGCCAAAAAACCGGAAGGGAAATATTTGGCTCAAAAGGATGGGGGTGGCCCTATGTGGACTTTTACATTCTTGGCCGATCCGTTCGGGATATGTAACTTCCAAAGGCTGCCTGTTTTCTTTTTCAAGTGATCAAGTCTTGTAGTGTCTGAGAGAAACCAGGCTGAAAGCCGCCGAATTTTGGAGCACCTGCTCAGTGACCCGAGTAAACGTATTTTTCCCGTTTGATTTGACGGGGAGGGAGTCCCATCTCTTTCAGCACACCGGCTGCATCATCAATCATCCCCGGATTGCCGCACAGATAGACCTGATCCCGGGAAGGATTCAGTGTCAGTGAAGAAAACTGCTCTTGAACGTAGCCTGGATGTTCATGGTTTTCAGGAGCTGCTTCATTAGAAAAAGCCGTTTCACGGCTCAGGCAGGTTCGGTACTGAATGCTGTCCAGCTGGGAGAAATCATTCTGGTAAATTCGGTCCTGGCGATGGCGGAATCCGGCGATCACGGTAACAGGTGTGCCATTTTTAGCCAGGGTCAGTAAATCCGGAATCATGGCGCGGTAAGGGGCTATTCCGGTTCCGGTACCTGCAAGTACCAGCTGACCGGGCAGGCTCTCGGGCAGTGTCAGCACCCCAAAAGGGCCGGTCATTTTCAGAGTTGTGCCCAGGGATGCGTCAGCAAACAACCTGGAGGCCAGCCCCCCTTTGACAAAACTGAGGGCGATTTCAACTCTCCCTGTTTTTCGGAAGTCTTCCGGTGAGTTGGCAATGCTGTAGCTGCGCTTGTGGATTTTTCCATCAATGTCCAGCAGCAGTTGGATAAATTGCCCCGCCTGATAGGAGAACCGTTCACTGTTTTGTGAGTTCTCTGGTGAAGAGCTGTCAGTTTTTCCCTGAAAGCCAAAACCCAGTTGAACGGTGTTGGCACTCAGAACAACTTTGCTCTCAAGCACCATGGAGTAGAGTGGGGCGGGCATAAATCACCTTGGGTTTATTTTCCGGACTTCCCAGGGCGAACCCGATGGGTGGGCTCGGCAGTGTGCGGGTCATCGGGCCAGTAATGTTTGGGGTAGCGTCCCTTCAGGTCTTTCTTTACCTCATGGTAGGTGTTTTTCCAGAAGCTGCCCAGATCTCTGGTAATTTGCACGGGCCTGTGGGCTGGAGACAGCAGCTCAATGGTCAGGGGCTGGCGGTGGAACGCAATCGTGGGCGTTTCCTGAAGGCCGAACAGTTCCTGAAGCCGGGCCGATATCACGGGTTCTTCCGGATGGTCGTAGTTGATCCGTATCCTTGAACCGCTGGGTGCCTGCCAGTGATCCGGCGCCTGTTCATCCAGGGTCTGCTGCTGGTCCCAGGTTAATTGATTCAAAAGAAGGTCGGCCAGTTTCAGCTTCTTCAGCTGTTCGGCCCGAGTGATGCCCACAAGGTAGGGCCCCAGCCATTGTTCCAGGGTGCCCATCAATGCGGAATGGGAACAGTCGGGGAAAGGTGTATCCAGGTGCGGGTTGTATTGACTCAGAAAAATCAGCCTCTGTTTGAGTCGGGTGGCGGCTTTATCCCAGGGCAATAGTTGCAGGTCGGATTGTCGGATACCTTCCATCAGGGCTTTGGCAACGGAAGCTTCCGAAGGCTTTTCGAGGTTTTGCTGTTCAAGAACAAGGGCGCCCAGGCGGTCCTGTCGGGTGGCGGTGACTCTTTGTTTCTGAGGGTTCCAGGCAATCACTTCCTCTTCTTCAATGAGTTCCGCCAGTTCTTCATAAATGTCCGCTTTGCTCACCGGGCAGGCCAGAAAAACCTGGGCATTACTTCGGCTTTGCTGGCCGCCGATATGAGGAGCCACCAGGTATTCGCTGGTGCCCAGGTGGTCTTCCCGGTGCAGCTCTACCCCCTGGCCCGAGGCCAGAAGGTAGTGATGGGTATTCCCCCGGCGCTGTGCTATCCGGTCGGGCCAGGCGGCGATTAACAGTGAGGGGGCCAGTTCTGGTTTTACCGGCTCTTTTGCGGAGTTCTTCAGACGTTGCTGCCATTGTCGCATTTTGCGTTTGACCCTGCCCAGGGACGGGTGAGCCTGTTTTGATACCGTGGTTTGTGGATCAAACAGAGAGAGGCGCTGGGTAAGGTCTGCAGAACGTCCAGGCTCTTTCCGCAAGTCCCGCTCCGACAGAATAGCTGCCAGGCAGCATCCCGTAGCGGTCTGTTGTTTCTTTGCCGCCAGCAACAACAGGTGCCCTATTCTGGGGTGGGCTCCCAGGGAAGCCATTGCGCTTCCATGGGGAGTCATCCGGTTTCTGGAATCAACGGCCTGTAACTGTTGGAGCAGCTGCAGGGCGTTCTGGTAGCGGCTTTCAGCGGGAGGGTCCAGCCAGAACAGTTCATCAGGAGAGGCGGCTCCCCAGCAGCTGAGTTCCAGGGCAAGGGGGGACAAATCGGCTTCGGTGATTTCCGCTGGGGTTGTTGCTTCCATTGCCGCCTCTTCACTGGCAGTCCAGAGTCGGTAGCAAATACCTGGCTCAAGGCGTCCGGCCCGGCCTTTCCTCTGGTCGGCACTGCTCCTGCTAATCCGACAGGTGATCAGGCGTGTCATGCCAGTGCCCGGGTCGTAGGCCGCTCTTCGGGTCAGCCCGGAATCAATAACAATCCGGATGCCTTCTATGGTCAGGCTGGTTTCAGCAATATTGGTGGCCAGCACCACCTTTCGCAGCCCTTTTCCGGCGGGTTCTATGGCTTTTCGCTGGAGTGCCAGTGACAGGTCACCAAACAGAGGGTGGATTTCTACGTCATCCGGCAGTTGGCTGCTTGCCAATATTTTATGGGTCTGTCGTATTTCTCCGGAGCCCGGTAAAAACACAAGCACACTTCCGGATTCTTCAGACAGCACCTGGAGGACTTGTCGGCTGGTTTGTTCGCAGACGGTAAAAAAGTGACGGTCCGGCCAGGGTTTCTGCAAGTGTCGTACAACCACCGGGAAGAGAAAGCCTTTGCTGGTGACCACCGGGGCACTGAGTTGCTTGGCCAGTTTTCCGGTTTCCAGGGTAGCGGACATGATCAGGATCTTCAGGGGCTGTTCCCTGAATACTTCCTGGCTCTGAAGACAGAGAGCCAGCCCGAGGTCAGCCTGCAGGGAGCGCTCATGAAACTCATCAAAAATGACCATGTCGACCCCGTGCAGTTCCGGATCGGTTTGCAGCATACGGGTCAAAATACCTTCAGTGATCACTTCAATGCGGGTTTTGTTACTGGTGCGGTTTTCCAGTTGCATTCGATAGCCGACGGTTTCCCCGGTGGCTTCGCCGATCAGGCTGGCCATCCGGTTAGCGGCTGCGGAAGCCGCAAGGCGGCGGGGCTCAAGAACCAGTATTTTTCCCTGGTACTGGCGGCTCTGAAGCAGGTTTAATGGAACCAGTGTCGTTTTACCGGCGCCGGTAGGCGCTTCAAGAATGACCCGGTCATGGTTGCAGAGAGTATCTGCCAGCTCAGGAAGAATGTCTGAAACCGGTAATTGGGGCAGTGTCATTGAGGTTGGCAGTCTTGTCACAAATCAGAAGAAGACGGTGTGCTGGATGGTTGAGTCCCTGGGTTGTGCCTTGGGTTTTGTCCGGGCTGGTCATAGTAGTTACGAATCAGGCGGGAAAGCGTGTTACGCCAGGGGCGGTTGTGTACGCCAAAGGTGTTGAGAATTTTTCCACAGGCGAGGGTGGCATTGGCGGGTGCCTGAATACCATCGCGGTCGTTCATTTTATCCATGCGCAGTTTGCGGATGGTCAGTGGCTGGTACTGGGAGGCCTCGGAGATAACGATTTCTGCAAAGCTGTTTTCCGAAACCGGTTCAGCCCCGGCATAATGGTACGTGCCCCAGGCCTGGGCACCACAGCCCAGTTGCTGAACAATGGCAACAATTACCCGTGCGGCATCTTCGCTGGGAGTGGGGCAGCCCTGCTGGTCAGAAACCACGGCAACTTCTTTTTCCCGGGTAATCTGGTTCAAAAGGTAGCGGAGCAGGTTATTGCGTTTATGACTGATTACCCAGGACAGTCGCAGAATGATATGGCGGGGGCAGCGTTCACTGATCTGCTGTTCCGCCTGCCAACGACTGGAAGCCAGCACCCCCGTGGGATTGGGGATGTCTTTCTCGGTATAGGCTTCTTTCTTGGTGCCGTCAAAGACCCGGTAAGTGGAGATGTAGATCAGTGCTGCTCCCAGGCGGTGGCAGCAGTCCGCCAAGTGTGACATGGCATCCCGGTTGATTCTGAAACACTTTGAGGGTTCATTTTCAGCCTGGACGGGGTCATTGTAGCCCGCGGTATTGATGACCATATCCGGTCGATACTTCCCCAGACAGGCGTCGATGGTTTCCGTTTTTTCCAGGTCCAGCTCCTCTCGTTCGGGCGTATGGAAATCGATTCCTTTGTCTTTGAGCAGCCGGCGGACTTCCTGACCAATCAGTCCGGTGCCACCAATCAGCAACAGTTTCATAAGCGAATGGAGCCTGGTTTTTCAGAGATAATCCTGCGTATTGAACCATGAAAAGCGGTTTTGGAACCAGCCCGGGACGGAATAAGACAAGGACTGGCAACTGACATGCCCATAGCGCGAGGAAAAATGCCTATAGCGAAAGAAAAAAAGTTACGCCACCCACGGCCATGAAAAAGAAGGAAGCAAAATGTTGTTCTCGGCAAAAGATTTCAGGCAGAATTCAGCCAGAAGCCTGTGACCGGTTTGGCGGACGGTGCCGGGTGGCACTTTTGTCACACAAGAGCAGGAGATATGTTGGGATGAGGAACGTATTTCCGGCTACTTTAATTATGATCTTTACTGTGAAGGGCCACTCTTCGGGGGCTGTTGAACATTTTTATGGTTCGCTGTGAATTGCACTCCCGTCACCACTCCTGGCGCGAATCTGGCCGAAAGCCGCTCATGACGGGTGGCCGATCAAGGCTGCTTTCTCACTTTTCAATGGATATCAGGTTTAGCTGACGATGTATCTGGCTGAGACTTCTGCAGAGCCCCTTGAGGAAGAACGAATCCTTCTGGTGGATGATAACCCGACCAACTTGCAGGTACTGTTGCAGACCCTCAGTGGACGGGGCTATAAGCTGTTGATAGCAAAGAACGGCGAAAGTGCCCTGCGGATCGCCACCAAGGCCAGTCCGGCACTGGTGCTGCTGGATATCATGATGCCTGGAATGGATGGCTATGAAGTGTGTCGTCGCTTGAAAGAGGGGAACGACACCCGGGATATCACGGTGATCTTTCTGTCTGCCCTGGATGACACCAAAGACAAGGTCCGGGGTCTGGAGACCGGAGCGGTAGACTTTATTTCCAAGCCGTTCCAGGCGGAGGAAGTGATAGCCCGGGTCCAGACCCAGCTGAAGATCCATAAGCTGGAACAGGCGCTTTCTGCCCGGAACCGGCAACTGGAAGCGGACAAGGCCCGGATTCTGGAGAATATGAATGAAGGTATTTTCGGCCTGGATAACCAGGGGAAGATTACCTTTGCCAATCCAGCCGCCTCGGTTATGACGGGCTGGTCGGTGGATCAGTTGAATGGCAGTAACCTGATCAAAAAAATGCATGGGGAGGGGGAGAAAAACCTGGAGCGAGAGAGCCAGCTGGCTCCTATCGTGGTCTGCCTGAATAAGGGCGTTAGTAAAACCGTTGAAAATGCCACCTTCTGGCACAGTGATGGAACGCCATTTCCTGTTGATTATTCATGCACTCCCATCCATGAAAACGGCTCCAATAAGGGCGCTGTAGTGGTGTTCAGGGACATCAGTGAAAAGAAGCGGCACCAGGAGGCGTTGCAGAAAGCCCTGGACGAACTGGAATCCCAGAAGGAGCAGCTGACCCATGTTTCCCGTTTGAGCACCATGGGAGAGATGGCGGCCGGTTTTGCCCATGAAGTGAACCAGCCACTGACGGCTATTTCCAACTACGCTCAGGTTGCCCGGCGTATGCTGGCCAGGCTTGAACTGGAGGATGATGCCGGCCTGTCAGAAGCCATGACCAAAATTAACACCCAGGCCCGTCGGGCCGGGGAAATCATTGCCCGTATCCGCTCGTTTGTGAAGAAGCCGGACCATGTGCTGGGCAGTGTCGATCCAAACCGTCTGATCCAGGATACCTACAAACTGGCCGAGGTGGATGCCAGGAATAACAGTATGGAGATTCATCTTGAGCAGGAAGAAGGCCTGCCGAATGTGAAGGTGGACCCCGTGCAGATTCAGCAAGTCGCACTGAACCTGATTCGCAATGGCATGGAAGCGATGCAGGATATGGACACCCGGGGGATTGGTGTTTACGTCCGCACTGAACGGCAGGGAGAGGATTTCGTCAAAGTGTCCGTCATTGACCGTGGTCATGGCCTGGCAGACGATGCCGAAGAAAAGCTGTTTACCCCTTTTTACACAACCAAAAAAGATGGCATGGGTATTGGCCTGACGGTGTGCCATTCCATTATTCAGTCCCATGGTGGCCGGATGAGTTTTCAGCGTCACCCCGAGGGGGGCACCATCTTTGAATTTACCATGCCGGTTGCCGATTGATTCCAGCGGGTTTGAAGGCTTGATGAGCCGCCGGTCTGGATAACGAAACGTTCCTCCCTTTCTTTCCTACCTGAAAGATCAGCGGGCAGTCGCCCGCTGGCGTCTGTGCTGGTAATATTAGTGGTCAATCACCACCCACGCCCCTGGAAAGCAGACAGCTGTCCAGACAATAAAATCGCCGTAATGGCAGGAGAAATGACGTTGGCTGATCAAGTGACGGAGTACATGCACGGTCTTGGGCAGAGAGCACGCCAGGCAAGCCAGCAGATGGCCAGGGCAGAGACCGGTATCAAGAACAGTGCTTTGCTGGCCATTGCCGACGCTCTTGAAAGTGAGCGCTCACAACTGAAGTTTGTCAACAGCAGGGATCTTGAGGCTGGCCGGGAAAGAGGCCTGGATGCTGCCATGTTGGACCGGCTTGAGCTCACCGATGCCCGCATCGACACCATGATTGAGGGGCTTCGTCAGGTGGCCTCCCTGCCGGATCCGGTAGGCACCATAGATGATATGAAATATGTGCCCAGTGGTATTCAGGTGGGCAGCATGAGGGTGCCTCTCGGGGTCATCGGCATCATTTACGAATCCCGCCCCAATGTGACGGTCGAGGCCGCCAGTCTGTGTCTGAAGTCCGGGAATGCAGTGATCCTCCGGGGAGGCAGCGAGTCGATTCACTCCAACCAGGCCATTGCCCGCTGTATTCAGCAGGGGCTGTCTGAGGTGGATTTACCGGAAGATGCCGTCCAGGTGGTGGAAACCGTTGACCGGGCAGCTGTGGGCGCTCTGATTACCATGCCAGAGTATGTCGATGTCATTGTACCCCGTGGCGGTAAGGGGCTGATTGAACGCATCAGTGCTGAATCCAGGGTTCCGGTGATCAAACACCTGGATGGAGTCTGTCATGTGTATCTGGATTACCGGGCTGACTCTGCCAAGGCCATTCGCATTGCCATGAATGCCAAGACTCACCGCTACGGTGTCTGCAATGCCATGGAAACCCTTCTGGTTCATGAAAGTGTGGCCCAGCCGTTGCTGCGTGAACTGGGTGGTCAGTATGCCCAGAAAAAAGTGGAGCTCAGAGGTTGCCCAGTGACCTGTGAGATTCTTCCGGGGGCGGTGCCTGCCACAGAAGAGGACTGGGAGGCGGAGTATCTTGGTCCGATACTGGCCGTTAAAGTGGTGGCGGATATGGATGAGGCCATTGCCCATATCAACCGCTATGGCTCTCATCACACCGATACGATTGTTACCGAAGACTATACTCGGGGACGCCGTTTTCTGAGGGAGGTGGACTCCAGCTCTGTCATGATCAATGCCTCCACCCGTTTTGCCGATGGGTTTGAGTACGGACTGGGGGCAGAGATTGGTATTTCCACCGACAAAATCCATGCCCGTGGACCGGTTGGCCTGGAAGGGCTGACGTCCCGGAAATATGTGGTTTTTGGCGATGGCCATATTCGCCACTGACGCTGGAGTCGGTGGGCATTGCGGCACTTTCTGACCGGTGTTGGCAATGCCTCCGGTCAGGTAGTGGATTTCCGTTCTGGTGCCGGTGGGGTCGTTGACATCATTATTCAATATTGAGAGTCTGCGCGATTACATCTGGGTAATAGTGATTCTGTATATCGGCAGCATCTGCCCAGTACTGTTTGCCGAGAAACAAGAGGTTAATTTTGCAATCCATGCATTCTGATGAGTTGAAGCAGCTGGTGGTTGAGGCCATTGAGGAACTCAAGGGAAATGATCTGACCTGCCTGAATGTGGCTGGGCAGACCAGTGTCACCGATCATATGATCATTGCCTGCGGTACTTCCAGCCGTCATGTAAAGTCCCTGGCTGACAGTGTTATTGAGCAGTGCAAGAAAAACGGGATTCGCCCGCTGGGTGTGGAAGGGCAGGATAAGTCGGACTGGGTTCTGGTGGATCTGGGGGATGTCGTGGTTCATTTGATGATGCCGGCCACCCGCCAGTTTTATGACCTGGAAAGGCTGTGGGATACTGAAGCCCTTGCCGTGACAGAGCCTTCCGCCGCAGTAGAGCCATCCTGATGCGCATCCGGCTGATTTCTGTCGGTTCAAAAATGCCAGGATGGGTTGAAGAGGGTTACCATGAGTACAGCCGTCGGCTGGGGCATGACCTGAAGCTGGAGCTGGTGGAAGTGCCTTTGGGGCGACGCAGCAAGGGGGCGGATATTAACCGGCTGCAGGAAAAGGAAGCCGGTCAGATGCTGTCGGCCATTGGCCAGGGTGACCGGGTGGTGACGCTGGAAATCAAGGGAAAGCCATGGAGCACTGAGCAGCTGGCAGACACAATGGGCAACTGGCTCCACGGTGGCCAGAACATCAGTCTGCTAGTGGGAGGCCCGGAGGGGTTGCACCCATCCTGCATGGCCAGGGCGGACGTCCGCTGGTCCCTTTCTCCTCTGACCCTTCCTCATCCTCTGGTACGGGTTGTTGTGGCTGAACAGGTTTACCGAGCCTGGAGTATTCTGCACAATCATCCCTATCACAAGTGATTCTCTGGCTGCAAACAAACACCTGAGCCCGGATCGGCGTGTAGGTAGGTGGTTTGTTGATGAAAAGAGCGAAAGAATGCCATCAATGATTGAGACATGATATGCCGCAGGACACCTTAAAGGACCATGGGGCAGATAAACGACTGGTGAATATCCGGGTGTGGATAGCCATTGGTCTGATGACCCTGATGGGGGCAGGCCTGATTTCCCGGCTGTTTTATCTGCAGGTCATCCGTTACAGTGAGCTGTCCACTCAGTCCGATGAGAACCGGGTTCTGCTGCAACCCATCCCGCCTACCCGTGGGCTGATTTATGACGCCAACGGCAAGTTACTGGCGGTGAATCGTCCCAGTCATATTCTGTCCATCGTCCGGGAGCAGACGAAAGACCTGGATGCCCTGCTGAAATCCATTGACGATATTATTCCCCTTAGTGACAGTGAGCTTGAGCGGTTTCTTCAACGAATCAAACGACGAAGGCCTTTTGAAGCGGTCCCCCTCAAATTTGACCTGACGGATGAGGAAATTGCCCGCATTACCGTCAACCAATTCCGGTTGCCTGGAGTGGATATCAATGCCGAGTTGATCCGTTATTATCCCGAAGGGGAGATCTTTGCCCACAGTGTCGGTTATGTGGGGCGGATCAATGACCGGGACCTGCGACGGCTCGACCCCGCTTTGTACTCCGGAACCCACACCACCGGCAAGATTGGCCTTGAGCGATCCTATGAGAGCGTGCTGCTGGGCAAGCCAGGTCGTCAGGAAGTGGAGGCAAACGCCCGTGGACGGGTACTCCGGGTCCTGAAGAAGGTTGATCCTGTTCCTGGAAAGGATCTGAACCTTTACCTGGATACTGAGCTGCAGAAAGTGGCCATTGAGGCCATCAATGGCCGCAGGGGCGCTGTCGTGGCCATGGATCCGAAAACGGGAGGTGTGCTGGCCATGGCTAGTAATCCATCCTTTGACCCCAATCTATTTGTGACGGGCATCGACAGCAAAACGTTCAATGGGTTGAATACCGATATTGAACGCCCCCTTTATAACCGGGCGTCACTGGGTGAGTATCCACCCGCTTCCACCATAAAGCCGGTGATGGCTCTGTCGCTTCTGGCCAATGATGTGGTCAGCCCCGATGACCGGGTGTACGACAAGGGTTGGTTTCAGTTGCCCGGCAGTGAACACCGTTTCCGGAACTGGAAGCGGACCGGGCATGGCTGGGTGGATCTTCAAAAAGCCATTGTGGTCTCCAATGACACCTATTTTTATAACCAGGCGGGTAAGCTGGGCATCGATAATCTGTATGATTTTGCTTCTCAGTTTGGTTTTGGCCACCGTACCGGAATTGATATTCGTGAAGAGCGTCCGGGCCTGTTGCCCTCCAGGGAGTGGAAGCGGGGTGTCTATGGACAACCCTGGTACCCTGGTGAAACGGTGATTGCCATCATTGGCCAGGGGTATATGCTGGCGACGCCACTTCAGCTGGCGGAATCGACCGCCCTGATTGCCAACCGGGGCAAGTACGTTCAGCCCCGGCTGGTGAAAGAAGAGGTTCCCGATGTGCAGGGGGATTTCTGGGGGAAAGACATCAAGCTGGCCAGAACCCCGGAGGCTGATGCCAAAAACTGGGATCTGATCATTGGGGCCATGGAGGATGTGATCAGCTCCCCCAGGGGAACGGCCAACTGGCGTATTGGTCGTGGGCTGAAATATCGGATGGCCGGTAAAACCGGTACGGCTCAGGTGGTGAGTATTGCCCAGGGGGAAGAGTATGATGCCGATAAACTGAAGGAGTTTGAGCGGGATCACAGCCTGTTTGTGGCTTTTGCCCCGGTGGAGAACCCTCAGATTGCCGTGGCGGTGATTCTGGAAAACAGCAAGGGGGCTTCTAATGTGGCGCGTAAGGTCATGGACTTTTATTTGCTGCCTCGCTTGATGCAGGCAAAGGGAGATAAATAGTGGCCAACCGGGATTTCGTCCGCCAGCTGGATACAGAGGCATTCGGGCGTTCACCAGGCCTTGCCATGAAATGGCATGTGGACTTTGTGTTACTGGGCTTTCTGCTACTGCTCAGCTGTGCCGGATTGTTTGTTCTCTACAGTGCCACAGGCCGTGATGCATCAGTGGTGATTCGACAGGCCAGCTATCTCGGGATCAGCTTTGCCGGCATGCTGGCTGTGGCGCAGATACCGCCCAGGGTGTTGATGCAATGGGCTAAATGGTTTTATGCCGCTGGTATTCTGTTATTGCTGGCAGTGTTGTTTATGGGTATTCACTCCAAAGGTGCCCAGCGATGGATCCAGCTGCCCGGATTCCGCTTTCAGCCATCGGAGGTGATCAAGCTGGTGATGCCCATTGTGATGGCGGCCTTCCTTGCCAGGCGGTCACTGCCACCTTCCCTGAAGGATGTAGTGTTATCTCTGATAATTATTGGTGTCCCGGTGGTGCTGATCGCCAAACAGCCTGATCTTGGGACCTCGCTTCTGATCGGGGCGTCAGGCATGTTTGTCCTCCTGCTGGCTGGGCTCAGAAAACGATTGATTTTCTCCGCTTTGTTTCTGGCAATTCCCACAGTCTATGTACTCTGGCAATTTTTCATGTACGACTACCAGAAGCAGAGAGTACTGACCTTCCTGAACCCGGAAAGTGACCCCTGGGGGGCCGGCTGGAACATCATTCAGTCGACGATTGCCATCGGTTCTGGTGGACTTTATGGCAGGGGGTGGCTGCAGGGTACTCAGTCCCATCTGGATTTTCTGCCTGAAAGCCATACGGATTTTATTATTGCGGTTCTGGCCGAAGAGTTTGGCTTGCTGGGGTGTTTGCTGCTGCTGTCGATCTATGCCCTGATTCTGGGGAGAGGGCTTTTTATCACCCTCAATGCCCAGACGCTGTTTGGACGACTGCTGGCAGGCAGTATAACCCTGACGTTTTTCGTCTATATTTTTGTCAATATCGGCATGGTCAGCGGTGTGCTGCCGGTGGTGGGAGTGCCTCTGCCTCTGGTCAGCCGTGGAGGAACTTCCCTGCTGACACTTCTGGCAGGCTTTGGCCTGTTGATGTCGGTACATACTCACCGAACGTTTCTCGGGACTTCCCGGTAACTTGTCCTTTGTTCCTGTTATTCCAACATTGTCGTGACATTTTTCTTCGCTGTGAGCGTTTGAAGAGCTGCAGAAACCCCGGAAATGGTTTTTATGTAAAGCCGTGGAATTCAGTTTCCCTGTCCGGTAGTGTTGTAGATAAGTTCTGCACAAAGTGGACGGAGTCAACGTCTTTTGATGCAGAGCCGGTTGATTTTGAAAATCGGGTTGTATTGGTGGTGGCTGTATTGAAGGGGTACGGATACATGGCGCTTTTTACCTTTAAAATGCGGTCTGTTTTGATTCAGCGAACAGGTTGCGTTGTCCGCTCAAGGTCTGTTTTAAACCAGTGGCTTCGATCGCTAGCCACTCTGCTTTTTGTCGGGACGTTCCTGGTCGCTCCTTCTGTGAGGGCGGCTACTGACTCCTCCGGCTATCTGGGAAGAAAAGATGTCAACGCGTTTATTGATGAGCTGGTGGCTAAGGATAATTTTTCCCGCCAGGAGCTGAAACGCATTCTGGGCAAGGCTCAGAAATCCGAGCGGGCCCTGGAATTGATCAGCCGTCCTGCGGAAGGCACTCTGGAGTGGAAAGATTACCGGAAGATCTTTATTACCCGCGAACGAATTGCCCGGGGCGTGGAGTTCTGGAAGAAAAATGCCGACACGCTTTCCCGGATAGAGAAAGAGCAGGGAGTGCCTGCCCAGGTGATTGTCGCGATCATTGGGGTGGAAACCTACTATGGGCGTCAGACCGGCGGTTTCAAAGTTCTGGATGCGTTGACCACTCTGGGCTTTGATTTTCCACGACGGGGCGAGTTTTTCCGCAAGGAGTTGAAGAACTTCCTGATGCTGGTGCGTGAGCAGAACCTGAATGTGGATGAGCTGACCGGGTCCTACGCCGGTGCCATGGGCATTCCACAGTTTATGCCCTCCAGCTATCGAGCTTATGCGGTGGATTATACCGGCGACAAACAGGCGAATATCTGGCAGAGCGATGAAGATGCCATTGCCAGTGTTGCCAATTATCTTCAACTCCATGGCTGGAAAAAAGACAAGGCGGTGGCGGCCAGGGCCAGGGTCACCGGAAAGCAATTTGACAAGGTCTTATCCTCCGGTCTGAAGCCGGATCAGAAGCTCAGCAGTGTCCAGAAATCAGGCTGGAGCACCTTGAATGTTATTCCCCCTTCTTCAAGGGTGCTGGCGATGAAGCATGAGGGAAGTACCGGGTCTGAATATTGGCTTGGGCTCCATAACTTTTACGTCATCACCCGGTATAACCGGAGCCAGATGTACGCTCTGGCGGTTCACCAGCTGGCAAGAGAAGTGAAATCAGGCTATAAAGATTCGTTGGCGACGCAAAAGAAGGCTGTAAAGTCCAGTAATGGCTAGGGGCTGTTGATGTTTTATCGTGTGCTCAGCCAAAGCCAGCGGTTTCGAGCCAAGGCGCAGTAGCGCAGGAATACCTCCGTCTTTCAAGCTGCTGCAACGATGGCTCGGGAACGCTGGCTTTGGCCCTTCGGGTGGTTCGTAAAGCGGCCTTCCGACTGCGTTGAACTGACTTGGCGTAGAAGAACTACGCACTGCGCCAGTTCGCCTTGCGTTAGACCGCTTTACGAACCACTGAGCTAACGCTAAAACATCAACAGCCCCTAGCAGCCTGGATTTATTTTTATTGACGGATTGAAAGTAGAGAGAGTTCCCCCCTGAAATTTATGGACAATCAACCAGCGACCTGGGTAGCGGATAGGTGTTTCCAACTTCGTTCCAGGACCGGCAGGAAAGCCGTGAAGCTCATAGAAGCCGGATTCAGACGGATTAAACAATCCCTGGTGGTGACCTGTTTACTGGTGCTTGCCGGGTGCGGTGGATCGCCTGTTAAAGACGGTCCGCCCAGTGAGCCGGTGGATATTTCCGGCATTCCCGATGCCGTTCCTTCCCCCATTCAAGTGCCCCTGAAAAACTCCCCTTACGTGCTGGGAGGGGTCACTTATGAGCCCATGAAATCCGCTAATGGGTACGCCGAAAGCGGTGAGGCTTCCTGGTATGGCACCAAGTTTCACGGCAAGCAGACGGCCAATGGCGAAATCTACGATATGTATAAAATGACGGCTGCCCACAAGACCCTGCCTTTGCCGTCTTATGTCAAAGTCACCAATAAAGAGAATGGCAAATCCGTGGTAGTAAGAGTCAACGATCGCGGTCCCTTCCACGGAGACCGGCTGATTGATCTCTCTTATGTAGCGGCCAAAAAACTGGGGTATGCGGACTCTGGGCTGGCCAGTGTCACCATTGAAGGGATTGACCCGGAATCCTTTGTGGGTTCAAAGGCGCACAGAGACGAAGACGATGTGCTTTATCTGCAGTTGGCCGCACTGAAGAATTACCATAATGCCCAGTTAATGCGAAGGGCCGTTTTCCAGAGGGTGGGAGTCAAGGCGAATGTTGTTGTGGGAGACGAGTCTCCCGACCCCCTTTATCGGGTCAGGATAGGACCGGTAGAAAGTCCAGAGCATCTTGAAACGCTGTTGGAAGGCCTGAATGCCGCAGAGTTTGATACGCCCTATCTGGTTTATGAGAAAGATGAACAGAAGCAGGTGGCACAGCAGCCTTGAAGTGCCATACAGTGCTGGCAAGCCTGATTCTGTCAGCACTTTCAATGCATTTTGAAAAATAGCATTTTCTATTCACCCTCTCTTTTTGTATGTGTCTTCTCAACATCGGGCAGCCTTGTTCTGGTTCGGTTCTTAAGGCTTTACCCCGTTTTTACACAGTGCTGCAAAAGCATGCCATACAATGGCTGGGGCATCGTTTATTCCTGCGGATGATCCGGTGCTGGTGAATGGTCCTGCCAGATCGTTACAAGTCGCAGTTAACCTTGTAAGACTTGATCATTATAATGATTGAAATTTGTATACTCAGAGCCTCTATTTGGATGAGAAACCATCGCCCCATGAGCAAAAAAATCGTATCTGCCCGGCGCTGGCTGGGATTTTTAGCCATGGCCTGCCTGGCTGTCGTTGGTCAGGTTCAGGCTGCAGGGCTTATTCCTTCCCCACCCAGCGTTGCACTTGAAAGCTACATCCTGATGGATGTCGACAGTGGTAAGGTGCTGGCATCCCAGAATCCGGATGAAACCATGCACCCGGCCAGTCTGACCAAAATGATGACGGCCTATCTGGTAGAGAAAGAGCTGGCCAGTGGCAATATCAAGCGGGATGACAAGGTTCTGGTCAGTGAAAAAGCCTGGAGCATGGGTGGTTCAACCATGTTCATTGAAGTGGGAGAGCGGGTGTCTGTTCAGGAGCTGCTCAAGGGCATCATCATTGTTTCCGGTAATGATGCCAGTGTTGCCATGGCGGAACACATCGCCGGGAGTGAAGAGGCTTTCGCTCAGATGATGACCAATACGGCCAGGCAGCTGGGAATGAAGCACACCCTGTTTCAAAATGCGGAAGGCTGGCCGGCGGAAAACCACTACTCGACCGCCAGGGATCTGGCCATACTGGGCAAGCATATCGTCCGGGATTATCCAGAGCATTATGACCTGTATTCCGAGAAGTACTTTCAGTACGGCGTTGACAAGAAAAGCGGGAAGCCCTTGCGGCGCCAAGCGAACCGGAATCGTCTGCTGTGGACTAATCCTTATGTGGATGGTCTGAAGACCGGCCATATTGAAGCGACAGGCTATCATCTTGCCGTAACGGCAAAGCGTGACGGACGTCGATTGATGACCATTCTGCTGGGCGCGAAATCGGAAAAACAGCGGGCCGATGATGCCCAGAAGCTGCTGACTTATGGTTTCCGCTTCTTTGAGAATGTTGATGTCAAGCGTGCGGGTGAGCCCCTGCAAACCGTTAAGGTGTGGAAAGGTCAGGTCAGTGAGGTCACGGCGGGTATTACCGAAGATCTGGTGGTCACGGTACCCAGGGGAACCGGCAAGAAACTCAAAGCCTCTATTGTGATTGATCCAAAACTGGTTGCTCCGGTTGCCCTTGGGCAGCAGCTGGGTACCGTCAAAGTCATGCTGGATGACAAGGTCGTCCGTGAAGTGCCCCTGGTGGCGCAGCAGGCGGTTGAGCCCGGCGGTTTCTTTAAACGACTCTGGGATAGTGTTGTACTGTTTTTTAAAGGCCTGTTTTCCTGATGTCTGAAAGCAGTAAGTAATGGGTGAAGGCGATGAAAGAACAGAACTCAACCGAGCAGGAAGCCCCGAAAATCGAGTTTCCCTGCGACTACCCGATTCGGATCGTTGGCAATGCAGCCCCGGACTTCAAGGACTTTGTGGTCCGGGTGGCGACCCATCATGCTCCGGACTTTGACGGTACGGCCAGTGTCAAGGCCAGTCGTACCGGCAAGTACCTGTCGGTGACCGTCACCATCAGAGCTACGGGAGAACCTCAGCTGAAGGCGCTGTTTGAAGAGCTGAAAGCCAGTGGCCGGGTTCAGATGGTGCTTTGATGGTGAAAGTGGAGCCAGAGCAGGTCAACCCGGTAGAAAGTCATGGTGTGCTTGTCGTCCGGGATTTGGGGCGGCAGGAGTACGAGCCTGTCTGGCAGGCCATGAAAGCGTTCACAGCGAGCAGGGATGAGCAGACCGGCGATGAGATCTGGGTGGTGGAGCATGACCCGGTGTTCACCCAGGGGCAGGCCGGCAAAGCAGAGCATGTGTTGCAGCCGGGGGATATTCCTGTGGTTCAGGTGGACCGGGGTGGACAGGTGACCTATCACGGTCCCGGTCAGCTGGTGGTGTATCTGATGCTGGATGTCCGGCGCCTGGGAATGGGGCCCAGAGCGGTGGTGTCGGCCCTGGAAGATGCCGTTATAGCTCTGTTGTCAGACTATGGTATTGACGCCTGTAACAAGCCGGATGCACCGGGGGTTTATGTGGATGGCGCCAAAATTGCCTCGCTGGGCCTGAGGTTTCGCAAGATGCGTTCCTACCATGGGCTCAGCCTGAATGTGGATATGGACCTGGAACCCTTCAGCCGTATCAATCCCTGTGGTTATCCCGGGTTGGGCGTCACGGATATGGCGCGCCTTCTGGGCGGAGTGGATCGGCAGGATGTGAATCGCAGGCTGGTTCAGCATTTAAAGGAAAAGCTTGGTTATAATAGCGCCAGAACAATCAAAGGTTGAGTGAACGATTGGTTGGGCTATTGATTGAAAAGCATCAGTTAAGAGCGTGGTGAATGTCTAGTAACCCTGATACAAAAAACGATCCAGCAGGCAGTGCACAGCCTGCCGCTGTGGATCAGATTATTCCCACTGTCCAGGTGGAAAGCGGAACCAAGTTCGTCAATGACAAGGGCATCACTGCGATCAAGAATGGCATCAAGGCCAGCTCGCGGGATGATCATGCGCCCATCCAGCGGAAACCTTCCTGGTTGCGAATCAAGGCCCAGAACGGCACAAAATACAAAGAGGTCAAAAGCACCGT
Organism: Endozoicomonas sp. Z74; assembly: GCF_057680865.1. Lineage (NCBI taxonomy): Bacteria > Pseudomonadati > Pseudomonadota > Gammaproteobacteria > Oceanospirillales > Endozoicomonadaceae > Endozoicomonas > Endozoicomonas sp. Z74. The sequence continues at coordinate 8,002 of NZ_JBLYZI010000053.1, read as the reverse complement.
TCACCAGCACAAGCTCAGCACAGTCTGTGAAGAGGCCATGTGTCCGAACATCAATGAATGCTGGAGCTCGGGTACTGCCACCATTATGCTGATGGGCGATACCTGTACCCGCGCGTGCCGGTTCTGTGCGGTGAACACTGGCAACCCCAAAGGCTGGCTGGACAAGGATGAACCAGAACATACCGCCAACTCCGTTCAGCTCATGAACCTGAAATACCTGGTGCTTACTTCTGTTAACCGGGACGATCTTGATGACGGTGGGGCCGGTCATTATGCGGCCGTAGTGAAGCGGGTCAAGGAACTCAATCCCGGAACCGATGTGGAAGCGCTTACCCCGGATTTCATGGGCGTGCTCAGTGATGTGGAAACGGTAGTGGACAGTGGTATCTCAGTATTTGCCCAGAATGTTGAGACTGTACGACGGCTGACGCATCCTGTCCGTGACCCCAGGGCCAGTTATGAGCAGACTCTGGCGGTGCTGGAGCATTCGAAGAAATACCGTCCGGATGTACTCACTAAAACCAGCTTGATGCTGGGCCTGGGGGAGACCGACGAAGAAATCCTGGAGGCGATGGATGACCTGCGGGCAGTGAATGTGGATATCATCACCTTCGGTCAGTATCTTCAGCCCACGGTGAACCACTTGCCCATTGAACGGTATGTCACTCCGGAAGAGTTTGAGAAGTACCGTCAGTGGGGGCTGGAAAAAGGCTTCCTGGAAGTGGTTTCCGGTGCGTTGGTTCGTTCCAGTTATCGTGCTGAGCAGGTGCTTCAGAAAAACAACGTAGGTCTATAAACCACACTTTATTTTTGGGCAGACACAACAGTATCTGTCCTTTTCTCTGTTCTTTCATTGGTGTTCTTTCCTGACCGCCTCACGTAGCGTTTTTATATCCTTATGGGAAACCACTGGTTTTGCCGCGTTCAGCAGGTAATTGATAGCAGACTGTGTTTTAAGGCGGGTTGTGACACGGCTGGGGATCAGGTCAGCTATGGGCTTTCCCCGGTGGGTGATGGCGAATGATTCACCAGCCTCTACCCGGCGAAGGATTTCAGGTAGTTTCGTTTTCGCGTCGTGAGAGTCAATTTCTTTCAGCATTACCACTCCTTCCAGGTATTTATAGACCAGAACACTGGTCTAAATTGAAGTGCGCAAGAAAACAGAGAGTAAAATGAACCTCTGTGACCCGGAAACACAGGGCAGGCAAGGCTGCCTGCCCAGACCGTTTTACCCCTCCCATATCCGTCAGTAAACAAAAAACTACGATTTCCTGGTAGGTATGCGCTCACAAGCTACCTTATGATATCTAGGCAGCCTGTCTGGCTTACGGCAATTTCGGCCTAAAATCCAGGAAGAACGGCCAAATCTTTCGATGAATTCGATTAAATAGACGGGCTATTCGCACGAATCCATCGAAACATTTGGCTCGTTCTACTGAATTTTATGCACGAAAGCGTAAGCCAGACAGGCTGCTAGCTTTAAGTTGACCTTTCCATGATTGCGGCAGGAACTCCGCTGTTACAGATTATGTTTATTGACCAATATTGCACACCTCTTGCAGACAATCGCTTCGCTTTCACCCGCCAGCAGGCCAGTGACTTTGCCAAGCGGGTCGCCAATGATTTCAACCCTCTCCATGATGTGGATAACACCCGCTTCTGCGTTCCTGGGGACCTGCTGTTTGCCAAGATACTGCTCTCTGAGGGGCTGTTCAAAGAGATGCGGGTCATGTTCAATGGCATGGTGACCGATGGGGTAGAGCTGGAAATCCGCTCTAATGAAGAGGGGCATCGCAGTATTTACGACCTGTCCGGAAAAATGTACCTGGATATTGAAAGCCATGGGGAGCGCAGCCGTGATCTGCCCATGATTGAGCAGCTGGTGCGCAGTTATGTAGCCTTTTCCGGTGAGAACTTCCCTAATGTCTTTGTGCCCCTGATGAAAGAGCATGGGGTGATGATCAATACCATCAAGCCCCTGGTGATTTATGACAGCATGACGCTCAAGCTGGATCGGGTGGATCTGGTTGAACCCACTCTGGAAGCGGCAGGGGCCTTGCTGGAAGTGAACGGGAAACGGGGGAAGGTGACCCTGAAGTTCATCTATCGGGAAAAGGGCATCGTGGTCGGCACTGGAGAAAAAACCATGGTGCTTTCCGGGTTGCGTCCTTATGACCAGGAGGCCATTGATGTCATGATTGACAAACATCATGCCCGAAAGCGTCATTTTATGGGTTGAACCGCTTATGAGTTGAGGGCTCTCCTGCCCTTTAGAGAAAAAGTGGGCTTTTCGCTTTGCTCAGACAGGCAGCTCTGTTTCTGATATGCTTCAGGGTTGCCAGTGGATGGCTAAGCGATTAATGACCAACTCATCAACAGGCATGGAGCGCCTGAAGCCCATGGTGGACTGTTTTTTACAGTGAACCGGGGCCCAATGCTTAAAGCCAGTAGAGGGACAGTTTTCATGCCAGCTTACCGCTCCAGAACCTCCACCCATGGCCGCAATATGGCCGGAGCCCGTGCACTCTGGCGGGCGACAGGAATGAACGATGGAGACTTCAACAAGCCGATCATTGCGGTAGCCAACTCCTTCACCCAGTTTGTGCCGGGCCATGTTCACCTGAAAGACCTGGGGCAGCTGGTATGCCGTGAGATTGAAAAGCACGGTGGTGTCGCCAAGGAGTTCAACACCATTGCCGTTGATGATGGTATCGCCATGGGGCATGACGGTATGCTGTACTCCCTGCCCAGCCGGGACATCATTGCCGATTCCGTCGAGTATATGGTCAATGCCCACACTGCCGATGCCCTGGTCTGTATTTCCAATTGCGACAAAATCACTCCGGGAATGCTGATGGCCGCCATGCGTCTGAACATTCCGGTGATTTTTGTGTCCGGTGGTCCCATGGAAGCGGGCAAGACAAAGCTGGCCAGTCATGGGCTGGATCTGGTGGATGCCATGGTCATTGCCGCTTCGGATGCGGATGATGAAACTGTGGCTGAATATGAGCGCTCTGCCTGTCCTACCTGCGGTTCCTGCTCCGGCATGTTCACCGCTAACTCTATGAACTGTCTGACCGAGGCGCTTGGCCTGTCCCTGCCCGGCAATGGTTCCATGCTGGCCACCCATGCTGACCGTAAACAGCTGTTTCTGGAAGCGGGTCGGCGTATTGTTGAAATCACCCGGCGCTATTACGAACAGGATGACGAGACGGTTCTGCCCCGCTCCATTGCCAGCTTCAAGGCGTTTGAGAACGCCATGAGCCTTGATATTGTCATGGGTGGCTCCACCAATACCATTCTCCACCTGCTGGCCACTGCCCAGGAGGGAGGGATTCCCTTTGATATGAAGAATATCGATGAACTCTCCCGGCGCATTCCCCAGCTGTGCAAGGTGGCACCCAATACCCAGAAATACCATATGGAAGATGTGCACCGTGCCGGTGGCATCATGGGAATTCTGGGGGAACTCGACCGGGCAGGGCTGCTGCACAATGAGATTCCCATGGTGCACAGTGACACGGTCAAAGAGGCCCTGGCTAAATGGGATATCATGCAGACCCGGGATGAATCGGTAAAAACCTTCTACAAAGCAGGTCCGGCCGGTATTCGCACTACGGAAGCGTTCAGCCAGGAAACCCGATGGGACTCCCTGGATGATGACCGTGCCAAGGGGTGTATCCGCGCCATCGACCATGCCTACAGTCTTGAAGGCGGCCTGGCGGTGCTGTATGGCAACATCGCTGAAGACGGCTGTGTGGTGAAAACGTCCGGAGTGGACGACGATAATCTGGTGTTTGAAGGTCCGGCCCATGTGTGTGAAAGCCAGGAAGATGCGGTCAGTGATATCCTGGAAGACCGGGTCAAGGCCGGTGATGTGGTCATTGTCCGCTATGAAGGTCCCCGGGGTGGCCCGGGTATGCAGGAAATGCTTTATCCCACCAGCTATCTGAAGTCGAAGGGACTGGGTAAAGCCTGTGCCCTGCTGACCGATGGGCGTTTTTCCGGCGGTACCTCTGGTTTGTCCATTGGTCATGCATCACCGGAAGCGGCAGCGGGTGGTGCCATTGGGCTGGTGGAAAAAGGCGACATCATTCGTATTGATATCCCTAATCGGACCATTGATGTCCGGTTATCGGATGAAGAGCTGGAACAGCGGCGCAATCTCATGAACGCCAAAGGTAAGGATGGCTGGAAACCGCTGAAAGAGCGGCCCAGAAAAGTCTCTACTGCGCTCAAAGCCTACGCCAAAATGGCCACCAGTGCGGACAAGGGTGCGGTCAGGGACCTGAGCCTGTTTGACTAGTTCAGGTCGGCGCTGATTCAGTTGCGCTTCACTCTGTGAAGCGCAACTGAGAAGCTGTTTTCTTTTTCTATGGGCATTGCTTCACAGTGCCAGAATTCTCAAAGCCACCAGGATCAAAAGTATCCCGCACAGACGGCTGATCAATACAGCCCGCTTTCTGAGTGCCGGGAGCACACGACCATTGCCGGCAATTGAGGCAATGATGCAATACCAGGCACCATCACAGAGAGTGGCCAGTAAAGCCATCATTAACTGGGTGACCCGAGTGGATTCCGGGGTAACAAACTGGCTGAACAGCGCTAGAAAAAAAACCGCAATTTTGGGGTTAAGGAAAGCGATCAGAAAGCCGTCCATCGCCGCCTGTTTTAAGGAAAGGGTATTAACCTGAAGGCCGCCTGCACCCATCCATGAAGACGACGAAGTGATGGCGTGAAAGCCCAGCCAGGCCAGATAGGCGGCACCGGCATAGGTGATGAAGTGGTATAGCCAAGGGGTTTCAGTGATCACCACGCCGATGCCGGCTGCCACCAGAAAGGCATAGAGACCGATGCCCAGAGCGTGAGCCAGGGCTGTGACCAGGCCGTGAAAGCGCGATCCCTGTACCGTACTTTTCATAACGGCAGCCAGGCTTGGGCCAGGGGATATGGCGCCCAGCATACAGATCGCCAGTAAGGATAACCATGAAGATGCGGTCATTGGTATTTTTCTAGGTAAAAAAGGAGTCAGTATATACCCGTCGCCTTTCAAGCTGCTACTTTGTTGGCTGCAATCACTCACCTCAGTCACTTAGTTAATCTAAGCTCCTGAGGCCTCGCTCTTTTGCCGCCGCGTAGCAACTTGAAATCCCTTGGGTATAACGGCAAGCGGCAGGCAAGTCAGGTGACAACATCTGGCACACAGCTCTGGTGCGCGGGCTTATTTTACCGGTCGAATAAACAGCAGGGGTTTGCCTTTCTCAAGCAAATACGGATAAGCCACCGTCCGGTTGTTTTCCCCGGTTCCCACTTCATTGGGGGCCATATAAAAATAGAGCCAGCCGGGCAGGCGGGCGCTGAGTTTCTGATAGAAAACACTTTCATTGATGCTTTTCATCCCGTCCCCCTGGGCGAGAATCAACCGGGGGTAGGTGGCTTCATTGCCAGCATCGAAAAACCAGGAGTCCACTCCGGCGATACTGTGATAGGTGTAATTGGGCGCTTCGTAGGGGCCAATGGGGTCGGGCACATAAAGGCTGAGCACACAGTTCATGGCATCCAGTGAGCAGCTTCCGGTGTCTTTGCCCAGATACCATTGCTTAAAAGTGCGCCCTTCGTGTTCGAAGGGCATGTTGATGGGCTGGTAGTCATAATCCATCTCACTGAGAATCGCCAGGGAGGAGCGGATCAGCAGGGTTTCCAGCATCACTCTGGCGGCATGGGTATCCTTTGCCATCTGGAAGGGCATCCAGGCGAACAGGCGGTGTTCACTGTGGTGGCTGGCTCCCGGTATCGTCCAGCCCCAGTAAAAATGTTCGAAGGGTCCGTAGGGGTTGATGTTGACGCCGGCAACACCGCTGCCACTGCCGTAGGCAGGGTGGGAAATATTGTTCAGCTTGTGCTCCCTGAGTTTTCCCTGCTGGTTGTAGGCGCTGGAGGGCAGTTGCTGGTCATGGATTCTGGTGGTCATCCCGGCAGCATTGGCCAGGTTTTTGGCTTTGGACCATTGCTCCTGATAGGGCTGTGGGTGCTGACTGCAGCCGGTCAGGATGATCGCTGAAACAAGAACTGAAACGGCTTTAAGTGCTCGAAAGTCCATGGATGGTTCTCCGCCAACTCCGGGGGATTCAGGGGCTCTGTTGCTCCAGATATCGGCGGTGAGAGTGAACTCTTTATCATTCAGGGGGCGGATGAGCCGCCGGAAAGAGTACTGGCAGTCTCTACTACTTTTTCCAGCTCATCTCTGGCGACTTTGCTGGAGACTGGGGAAGGGCGCCGGGTTACTTGAAGCTGGCCAAACAGGGTTGTATTACTCTCTTTATCCTGGATTCCTGTTGCTGTCAGCACCAGCTGGGGAAACAGAGTCTCCAGAATTGCAGGGCCGATCACGCCGGTATGATCCGGGTGCAGTCCACTGGCAAGCTTTCTTGCCGCTTCAGAGGTTCCGTCCGCGTCTTCCAGTTCATTAAGGTCCTGTCCGGTTTTCCAGCGGGTGATCTGGGCCAGCGCTGCCGGGTGGGAAGCGATGGCTTTGAGAGGCGTCTGGTTCATGACGGCTTCTCTGGTTCTCAGCAGGCACATCTGGATCGAGAGTGTGATTGCAGCAGTGACTTTCAGCACCTCATAACTCTCCATGGCCCTGGCGGTCGCTTCAATCAGGTGGCCGGGTACCAGATCATTACGAAGGGCGACAAAGGCTTCGGCATCGTTTTTCCAGGCCTGTTCCAGGGTGTTCAGGGGAGTGCCGCAGAACTGAAGGTGAATGTCGTTATGCTCTTGATGCGGATACAACTTATTTACCGCCAGGTGGTTGAAACTGCCTCTGGCGGTTTGTACATAGAGCGTTTTTTCCCGGGTTGTTGATCGTTTTTTTTCCGTCATCGGGCATTAGCGTTTTTTTATTGGTGGGGGGGCCGTTGGGAGGGAATGCCGGGTTCCGTTACTTTTTTTACCAACTCATTTATCAAAGTAATATCATCTACGCCCATAAATAGTTGGTCGCCTGAAAGTGTAGGCAGGGACGGGATTTCTAGCTGTTTTAAGCAAGGCTGATTTCCAGAATTTATCGATTTTTTGATTGATTTTTTCATCGATCAGTTCAGCTACATGCCTGTCACGGTGTAATTGAACTGTGTTCATTCCGTCAATATAGTCCTGCTCGTTCAGTTCGCTGCAGACATCGTCCAAAGCCTCAGTTAAACTGTACGCTTCTTCTTCAATTTGCCCTTTTCTTTCCTCAAGAGATGGATCGCGTGATAATAGCAGCTCTTGCATTTTTTCGTCATGTTTGACCATGTTTTTGACATAAGCAACAAATGCTTGTTTGCTTTTTCTTTCAGCGGTGAATTTCTCTTTAAAGTCTTTCAGTACATCAAGATCTCTATGAATTAGGCCCAGGCCCGCATATTTTTGTGGCGGCATTTTTGAGGCAAAATCGACTTCTTTTTCAAGTATGTGTTTGTAACGACCTCTTATCTCAGTAGATTCACCATTGTTTACCAGCTTTTTGAGGTGTGTTTCTGACTCATCTAGATTGCCTGATTCCTCCAGCTCAATATAACTATATGTATTGAATAGATGGTCGAAGATGTCTTCGTGATGCAGTTGTTTGAGTTTTGGTATCAGGGAGGACCAAAGTTCGTCACCTCTGAGATCAAGCGAGTAGAGTGAGTTTAAGAAAGTCCTTGCTTGTATTCGGCTGATAACCTCAGCCTTATTATCAATGCAGTGGGACTGGGAATCTTTAATGATAGTGCAAATGGATTTTGTTAGTGAGGTATCAGATTTCATCAACTTGAAGGCATCCAGCATAACAGCTTTCGATCCAGGAAGAGAGCTTATGTTGGAAAGAAAGTGAGATAAGGCTATATAATCTGTAGTAGTTCAGACCTGATCTGACAGTCACCGATTTTTCAGAGGGTGTCTGTCAGGTCAAATTCAGGCTACAAATTTTTCCTTCCAGATCTCTTTGCCATCTATCAGAGTTTCCATTGGCGTTCTT
>NZ_JBLYZI010000052.1:0-39109 GCF_057680865.1 Endozoicomonas sp. Z74 | reverse complement strand
CATTTTTGCCAGAAAGCGCTCTTTGCGGGTGGTTCTGCGTTTATGGACAAACTCACTGTCTGCGAAACTAAGCTGGCTCATGGACAGAAACTCAAGCTGGAAGCGATGGGAGTATTATCTCATGGCTGGGGACTTAATCGCACCTTCCCTAGATATACCGGAACAGGCACTGATATTGCCTGAGTTGGATCCTTCCTTCCCGTCCTACCAGAATACCAAGCCCTTGATTACGCCCTCTGCCGTTTTTTCGGGTGATGTGCTGGTGCGGCTGGGGCCAGATTCGTCTATTGATAAACTGGCCATTGATGACCGTAGAGTGTTGGGAGTTATTCAGGTGCACCCATCTGAACATGGAGAAATGGCGCTTACTGAGATGGACTGGGCGGCTGGTGGTTTCAGTCAGCTAAAAGCGGCAGGCAAACAGTGTGGTGGAGGCCAGGGGCAGTGTGCAGGAAAGCAAGGGAAACGGTCTGGAAAAAAGGCTCGTTCTCTAACTTGTCGAATCGGTGGACCCAGTGAGCATTCAATGTTTGGGGGAGGTGCAGCGGGTGGCGATAGGGAAAGACCCAATTTTTCCTGGAGCAATTCCATACCTTTGGATGCTCCTGATGTTGGAAACATTGAAAGCAATAGCGGTGATAGGATCGGCCCCCCTGTTTTGATTGCAGATCTGGCTATAGCAAGAGGTAACCAAGACATCTTAAAGCATGTGCCTATTAACCAACTTCCAGAGTCATTACAAAAACTCCATGAATCAAATAAAGGCGATAGTGGTTCTCATCCTCTATCTACCAGTGTTGATCAGCAGGAAGGTTTATTGGAAAGTCAACAACAGCCAAATAGTGAACAGGCTCTCAGCCACGATCTTCACCCTTTCCAACATGACCTGGAATCTACATTTTTCCTGGATTTTACAGTTGAAACTCAAGGCAATTTAAGTTCTGCGATTTTGGATTGGCTTGATAAGACCAAACCATATAATTACGAAGCACAAAGCTCATTGACTGACTATGATACTGAGGCTGCAGGATCAAATGTATCGGCAGAAAAGGAATTCAAGACACTGGAACAGAGCGGTGAGCATCAGGTGGATGAAGAAGATTAAATCATCTCACCTTCTAATCAATATGATAAATATGAGCCTGAAGATGGAAGAACATCTCTAGCTATTGGCCTTTAAGTACTTCAGATTGAATTCATATCTAAAGGAAGCTGTAATGAAGTCGCTTTCCCTACTATCAAAAGTGTTAACTGGTATGGTGATTATGGTTTCTCTCTGGGGAAGTTCTGGGCAGTGTGCTCTACAGTCCGAGCAGGTCACCTCTCGACCGGGGGAGTTTCTTCAGCAATGGCTGAAACAGGAGCTGCACCCATCCCGGACTCTGGTGGTGCTGGATCTGGACGATACTGCCATCACCACACCGGAAGGGCAGTGGCTGGGAAATTCAGCCATGTTTTACGACCAGCTGGCACAGCAGCAGAAGATGCATCCAGGACTCAATAAGGGGGAGCTTTCTGCGATTATTGACCCTCTGCTGGAAGCGGTTTATCTCAGGGTACCGGTTCAGCTAACGGACCAGAGCCTTCCCCGCACGCTGAGAAAGCTCCAGCACAAGGGCGTCACGGTGATTGGGATGACAGCCCGGGGGGATGCTATTCGTCAGGCCACACTGAAACAGCTTAAGCGGGTTGGGCTGGCCTTTTCAGATCTGGGTAAACATCGGGCTTTGAAGCTGGATGGAGCCAGGACGGTTCATATTGAACAGGGGGTTGTTTTCGTCAGCCATGGTAACAGCAAGGGGGAAACCCTGGTCAAGCTCCTGAAGGGCGGCGGTGGTGGTGCTCCGGATCAGGTCATTCTTATTGATGACCGACAGCAGCACTTGAGGGGTGTAGCTGCATCCCTCAGTTCAGCTCTGCCCGCCATTCATTATTACCCGGTGTATTGTGATTTCCCCCAAAAGCGGCCTTCTTTTAACCGGCAGGCATCGGAGGTTCAACTGTTTCACTTTCTGGTCAAATACCAGAAGGACTCGCCGGTCAATCAACTCATTCAAAAAGATGATTTCACCAGGGCTTTTATTCAGCGTTGTCCGGATATTCAGCCTGGGGAGCGTTGTAAAAAACTCCTCTCCAGGGTTCAGGGTCCACCTTCCAGCGGCTCCTGAAGCCGCTGGTATAACCCACGTTGATTTACAGGGTGTCTTCTTCTTAAGTCCATAAAAGTACTGGAAAAACACCGGTTGTGAACTGCCAGTGTTTTGACGCTTTCAGGGACAGAAAAGGACAGAGGAAGTGATGCGCCGAATTATTGCAGTGGCGCTGATTCTGTATTCAGTATCAGCACAAGTATCCGCCCAGGCTCAGCCGGACAAACCCTCCTGGCTGGGCTGGTTATCCCGCCTGCCGGAGCATGGTATTGATGTTTCTACGGACCATTGGCTGGTGCTTTCCCAGAACCCCACCAATACCCAGGTTGAGGCCATTGCCCGGGAGTATGCGGAGTATATTGATCAGGGGGTGCTGGATCGAAACCTGTTTCAGCCGGGCTGGAAGATTCAGGATCGACCCATACTCAACCTTAACCGCTCAGACCTTACATCGCTCAGTGCCATTGAGTCCCGTATCCCGCAGTATGTGATGTTGAAGCAAGCCATGGCGCAGCTCAAAGAGTGGCGTCAGCAGGCGGTTAACTGGTTCCCGGATGACTTGATTCTCTTTGAAGGGGATCAGCACCCCATGGTGAATCGTCTGAATAAATGGCTGCAGGATCTGGGGTTGGCGGATTCGCTTCCTGAAAATAGGTTCACTCAGGCCCATAAAGATGTTCTGACCGAAGTTCAACTGGAGTTTGATCTGGGGCCGGATGGACGAATGGGGACGCTCACACGGCAGGCTCTTCTGGCCGTTACCAATCAGCGAATCCGGGTACTTAAAGCCAATATGGAGCGTATGCGCTGGCTGCCCCGTGAACTGCCCTATCCCCACATCCGGGTCGACATCACAGGATACCGGGTGGGATATGTCACGGCGCCTCTGGTGGTTCAGGAGCACAAAGCCATTATTGGCACCCCTAATAAACAGACCCCGGTGTTTCAGGATGAGATTGAGAGCATCACAGTGAATCCCACCTGGAAAGTGCCCCACAGTATTGCTGCCTACAGCCTGTTGAATAAGGAAAAGAAGGAGCCCGGTTTTTTCCGTCGCGAAGGGTTCAGAACCTACAGGAGCTGGGCAGCGGATGCTGCGGAAGTGCCTCTGGAGTCGGTCAACTGGGCTTCCGTCACAGCCCGGACGTTTCATTTCCGGCTGGAGCAGGAACCGGGTGTGCTGAACCGGCTGGGACAGTTCAAATTAAACTTACCCAATGACTATGGCATCTACCTTCACGACACCAATCGGCCTGAATTGTTTGAGCGAGAGGCTCGCTCCTTCAGTTCGGGGTGCACAAGGGTTGAGGGCATTGGTGTGCTGATCCAGCGAATAGCCCGGGAACAGGGGCTATTGGGAGAGTTAAACCAGGGGTTGACCACCAGCAGCACTCAGAAAATACGATTAAAAAATTCGATTCCAGTCTATTTTATGTACTTTACCGCCTGGCCTGATGCCAGTGGCCGGGTTCGCTATCGGGACGATATTTACCAGCTGGACAAGGCACTGACCAGCTGGTTTTAGAGTGATTATCGGGTGACCGATCTGGAGTGGTATTTTATACGCTCAAGGCATTGTTTCATTTGGGATGGCTGTCGTATATCCAGAAATTGACCTGAAAAATTATTTGTGTATTTGATATCCGTCAACGTGGTGAAGGGCACTCCGGTTTCATAGTTAACAGGCATCATATAAAGTGTGTGAAGGCAATAGCTAACAAAATTGGCCGTTGCACTTGGCGGCTCCAACCCCGATCCCTTAAGCTGACCAATGGTTTCTTTATCGATAATGAAAAGGAAAAAACTACTGCCTGAGTTTATGAGTTCCTCTAATTCCCTGATTGCACCCTGATTGCAGTCGGTAAAGGTGCCTTCAAATTTTCCGTATTCATTCAGTACTTTTGGACTGTTGATGATTTTAATGAATATCTTGAATAGATCGTGTTCTGTTCCAGTATGAAAAACGGCAATACCGTTCCCGAACGGTTTCAAGTTTTCTGGAGTGTGTTCTGCTACCTCCTGGTGATCTGGGTCTGGATCTATCTCGAATAAGCTACAAACCTTTTCATAAGGTGATGGTGCTTCTTGTTGGGGGGGGGCTTTCGGTTCTGGCTCTCTATTTTCATTCGATGTATTGTCTTCTTCATCTGCTGTTTCATATGATTCGTCATCTTCTGAGTCTGAATCTGATTGCGGTGCTTCATGTTTTGAATTACCTCCGCCATCTTGCAGAGGTTGGGTAATAGAAGGATCACCAATGACCAGCATCACTATGCCGGGTACTTTACCATTATGCCGTTGACTGGTTGAAATATCAGGGTCGCTTTCATCAGGATCAGAAAAAGGGTTTCTTTCTGCTGTGAGAGTTTCTTCCTTAGGAGTCTCATGGTCTTCATAATAGTTGCCCTCCCTTTCCATAGCTAGTTCCAGTGCTTTCTCAGCGTAGGACGGGTCAGGTAATGACAACAGTTCGGGAGCTGTTATTTCTTCTGGTTCTTTAATGGTCGTTGTGAAATAGGACCGTAGGAAAAAAGGAAGGTCTGACCCCATCAGCAAACCTGCAGGTACAGGGGGGAATTGATGGAATTGTTTTTCAAGCGAGCGTTCCAATAAAGAGGTTTCTTCCAAAAGCAAATCCTGGCCGTCAACTTCTGTGAAGAAGGCCAGTGCCAGAAAAGAGAGAGTAACAGACAGGATTTGTTTATTAAAATACATAATGGTTCCTGAGAGGGGGGGCTCCATGGCCAAGTGCTCTGACATTAATTTCGGCAGAGTCATTCAAAGAGAGGCTTTATTGATGTCTGAGTAAATCACACTGACCATTAATAAAAATCAGCCCGGTAGCCTATTAAGACCCGAAAACCGTTAAAAAGTTCGGGGGGTGTGAAAAAGTAAAACTGGAAGCTATGAATCGTGACTAATCAATAGCATAGTGGATAGAAAAAGAAACCGTAACGGGTGCAAGGGTGCCCAGGGGGGGAGGAAAGGGCAGTGCCCGGCTCAGGGCTTTCAGGCTGCTGCTTTTGAATCGCCGGTCTCCGGATAGTATTTCGGCTGTAACCAGTTCTCCGTCAGCCTGTATAACCGCCTGAATCTTAACATCACCTTCCAATCCACGTCGGAGTGCCTGGCGCGGGTAGCGCTTATGCTGGTTGATCCGCTGTTTCAGGTCTGAGACCCAGGCGGTCATGGCATTGGCCTGATTGGCAGATACGGGTATTTCAGTGTCACTGGATTCACCCAGGTCGTCCTTTGCGGATGAGTTGGCCACAACAGTGGGTAAGTCGCTTTTCTCTTTTTGCGGATCCGTGGATTCAGTGGGTTCCTTTGGGGGTGCTGTTTCTTGTGAAGTCTGAGCGGGTTCAGTCTGGCGTGGGGTTGGAAACGCTTTGCTGGCCTTGTCGGGCTTACTGTCAGTATGCACTACTGGTTGTTCGGGCTGGTTGGAGGCAACCGGTTCAGTCGCTTCGGTTTTTTCCTTAAGCGGAGGTTCCTGGTGGTTACTTTCCACTGGGGTCGATGGCTGTTCATTTGCTATAGGCATTTGAGCCCTGGCCAGGGTCAGTTTCAACTCAGAGGTTCCGGATGTTTCGGCCACCATGGCACTGGTTGTGTGATGAGGCGCCAGCATCAGGGCCAGGTGCAGTGCCAGGGAGCACAGCATAGCCTTGGTGAAGGTCTGACGGGAGTGGTTGATCATCCGGGTTGGTATCTATTGGCAAACAGGAGTTGTGTGACCGGTTGCTTAACGTAAAAAACAATTGACTGTCGGGTGCTCAGGATTGCAGGTGACGCAAACGGTTCACTTTTGCTCTGGGCATTGGGTCAGGCAACGGGGAGGAGGATGATACCAAGAGAGCGTAGGGGTTGAAAATCCCTGTTGACCACAGTTCGGCCAACAGGGTGAGAGGAAAAGCAGTCTGAGAGGGTCAGGCGGTCAGATAAATAATGATGCCGGGCAGGATAAAGAACGCCAGAATCAGGTAACCAAAGGCGTACATCCGGTTTTTTACCGCCAGGTCAGACAGTTTGTCTGCCATGAACAGCGGGATTTCCCGGAGCCACTTGATTCCATAGATCAACACAACCGCACTGATATTAAAGAAAAAGTGTACCAGAGCAATGGTCAGGGCTGGCAGGGCGGCAGCACCCGTGATGGCAGTAGCTGCCAGCAGTGCGGTGATGGTGGTCCCGATATTGGCGCCCAGTGTGAAGGGATACATCTGGCGAACTGTGAACAGGCCATTGCCCACCATGGGAACCATCAGGCTTGTGGTGGTGGATGAGGACTGCACCATTACCGTCATTGCGGCACCGGAGAATATGCCGCTGAGTGGGCCACGACCAATGGATTTATGCAGGACTTCTTTAGCACGGCCGACCATGACTTTCTTTAGCAGCTTGCCCAGACGCACCACGGAGATAAAGATCAGGAAAATACCCGCCGCAATCATGGCTGCGCCCGCCAGTTTGTGGTCCGGCAGCACACCGGCAAACCCTTTGAAAATATCCACTGCAGGCGAGGTCAGTGGCTTGATAAAGTTCAGGCTTTTGATGGACATGCTCTGGCCGCCCACCAACAGTTCTGCCATATAGGAAGAGGCTTTGGTCAGGAAACCGGTCAGCAGTTCCAGTGGCAGGATAATCAGTACGGCCAGCCAGTTGAAGAAATCGTGAACGGTGGAAGCGGAGAAGGCCCGCTTGAACTCTTTATCGCATCGGATATGGCCAAGGCTCACCAGAGTATTGGTGATGGTGGTGCCAATGTTGGCTCCCATGATCATGGGAATGGCCAGTTGAACCGGCAGGCCACCGGCCACCAGGCCGACAATAACTGAGGTGACGGTACTGGAGGACTGAACCAGAGCTGTGGCCAGAGTACCGGCAATCAGGCCCATGATGGCATTATTGGCAAAGCCAAACAGCTGGGCGGCAGCTTCCCCACCACCCACGGCCAGTTTAAAGCCGGAGCCAATGACACTGACGGCCACCAGCAGTGCGTATACCCAGAGAATAACCCGCATCCAGATCCGGCCATAATGACGGGTGGTCATGGCCTTGTAATCAATTTTCTGTTTTGCGGTGGATGTCATTTCAGACATTTCAGACGTTGACATAAAGAGCTGCACCTCGGGTGCTTATCAAGTAATCACTGGGTGCAAACATAAAAGGTCTTTATGACAGTTTTATGACATCTTCGTCATCTTGTTGAAATAAATATACCCTGTTCAGCCGGTCACCAGAATCAGAAGTCCGGGAAGGATGAAAAAGACGCCTGCGACATAAGCCAGCACCAGGGACTTGCGTCGGCTGGCCACCTGGGCAAAACGACGGGCGGTGCGGTAGGGGATATTTCTCAGGAACGGATTGCTGTAGATCAGCAGAACACCACTGACATTAAACAACACATGCACCAGGGCGATCTGCAGGCCTGCAGCAGCGGTTGGGCCGCTGAGAGTGGTAGCTGCCAGCAGGGCAGTGATACAGGTGCCGATATTGGCCCCAAGGGTAAAGGGATATATCTCTTTGAGCTTGAACACACCGCTGCCCACCAGGGGAATGACCAGGCTGGTGGAGGTTGAAGATGACTGAACCAGAAAGGTGATCAGAGCCCCTGAGGTAA
Source organism: Endozoicomonas sp. Z74 (assembly GCF_057680865.1). NCBI lineage: Bacteria > Pseudomonadati > Pseudomonadota > Gammaproteobacteria > Oceanospirillales > Endozoicomonadaceae > Endozoicomonas > Endozoicomonas sp. Z74. Next base: position 31,336 of record NZ_JBLYZI010000052.1, on the reverse strand, counting down.
TGCTGCTCAGGGGACCATGCCCAATAGCTTTGTGCATCAGATCTTTAGCCTTGCCGACCATTAACTGCTTCAGAATTTTTCCCAGCAGGGTGATGGACACAAAAATAAAGACCAGACCCGTCAGCGCCAGTACGATTCCCCCGATTCTTCCAGGCAGCAGCTGATAAAGGTCAGCAAACAGATGGACTACGGGTTTGGTCAAGGGCTTGATAAAGTCGAGACCGCTTGCGCCAGAGCCTGCATCGCTGTAGATGATGCCGGAAAGCCAGGCGGAGCTTTTTTCAAAAAAGCCGGTCAGCATTTCCAAGGGCATGAAAATAAAGACGGCCAGCACGTTGAAAAAACCGTGCACAGTGGCTGCGGCAAATGAGCGGCGGAATACTTTCCGCTTGCCCAGGCTGCCGAGGCTGACCAGGGTTGAGGTGAGGGTCGTGCCGATATTGGTTCCCATGATCATGGGGATGGCAATATTCACCGGCAGACCACCGGCAACCAGGCCGACGATAATGGAGGTGACGGTACTGGAGGATTGCACCAGTGCGGTGGCCATGGTGCCGATAATCAGCCCCATAAAAGGGTTGGTGGCGAACTGGAACAGGGCTGCGGCCCCTTCTGCTCCACCTGCTGCCCATTTGAAGCCATCGCCGATCATACCGACAGCCACCAGCAGCATGTAAACCAGCCCAAGAACGCTGAGCCAGGGAATCAGGGTGCGGGATGACGACACCTTGACGTCGGAGCCACTGGCTGAAGCCTGAATAGATTGCATGTGAATTCCGTTATTAACGACAGGCACAATGCCCGCAGAATACGTTAAGGGGCGTATATGAACAAAACCGGCTATTGACCGCAATTGTGGCATTTCCTATATGGCAGACCCATCAGTGACTGGGTGGGGCCGTATAATGACGGAAACGTTTTTTCCAAAAATACGACTTAGACGCAATGGTGTGTTTTCTACATGTTGGATTCCAAAGGGTTTGGTCGTTTATTCAGAGAAGCAAGCAGCTTTCTGTAGGGGGCTCAGCCCCCAGGCCCTGAAAGCCTGGGAGGCATGATTATCTCTTATGGGGTGTCAACTTAACAGTTCATCAAATAGTTGAACCCTGACCTGTTCTCCCGCTGCCACGTTGCCTTGCTCTTCCGGCAGGATAATGTAGCAGTCAGACCGACTCATGGAGCTGAGAATGCCGGACCCCTGGCTGCCGGTGGAGCTGACTTCCAGCTCCCCATCCGGGTTTTGGGTCAGTACCCCTCTCTGGAAATCCCTGCGGCCGGGTTTCTTTTTCAGGGCAGAGTCGTTTTTCAGGGACAGCTCAACTCTGTTTTCCGGGGACTGGTTCATCATATGGCGAAGAGCGGGAGCTGCCAGCTGCTGGAAGGTGACCGTGGCAGAAACCGGGTTGCCGGGCAGTCCGAAAAAGTAGCTGTTGGGCAGTTTACCGAAAGCGAAGGGCTTGCCGGGCTTGATAGCCAGCTTCCAGAAGCCGGTTTCTCCCAGCTCATCCAGGATGTCTTTGGTGTAATCGGCCTCTCCTACAGAAACACCACCGGAGGTGATGACGGCATCTGCTTCTTTATCCGCCTGTTGAAAAGCGGAACGCAGCTTGTCCTTGTCATCGGGGATTCGACCCAGATCGATCACCTGAATATCCATTTTGTTGAGCATGGCTTTCACAACAAAACGGTTGCTGTCGTAAATATCCCCTTCGCCCAGTTTCTCTCCAGGCAGACAGAGTTCATCGCCGGTGGAGAAAACGGCAACGGTCAGTTGTCGAAAGACAGGTACCCGGGCAATACCCAGAGAGGCCAGAAGACCTACATCCTGGGGCTTCAGTCGCCTGCCTTTGACAAGCACCTGCTGCCCTTCTGCAATATCCTCCCCGGCCCTCCGTACATTATTCCCCTCTTTTTCAGGCTTTTTCAGAAAGCGTATGCTGCTTTTGCTGTTACTGGTTTCTGCAATGGTTTCCGTCTGCTCCTGCATGATCACAGTGTCTGTGTCTTTTGGCACACTGGCGCCGGTCATGATACGAATGCAGTGGCCGGAGGGCACCTCTCCCTGAAAGGGGTGACCGGCAAAAGACTGGCCAGCCAGGGGCAGGGTGTGGTTATTGTCAAGGTCTTTGAGGCGCAGGGCATAACCGTCCATGGCTGAATTGTCATGGGAGGGCACATTGATAGGGGAAACAATGGTTTCAGAAAGCACCCGTCCGAGGCTGGCTTCCAGGGAAACCTTTTCTGTCTCCCTGATGGGTTGAACGCTCTGGGTCAGTCGATCAAGGGCTTCTTCCAGTCGCATCAAACCATCTGTGGCGCAGCAGTCGCTCATTTTCAGCCCCTTTCTGTCTCTTGGTGAATGTTTTGGTGAGAGCCGGAGATCCCGGCAGTGGTTTCACTGGTCAGGTCAGAGCGCTGCCAGTGCCGGTCAATAAACTGTGCAATGTAGTCAGCCACCTGTTCCGGTTGGTTGATGTCCAGTTCAGCCAACTCAGGGGGCAGTTGTACCCCGGGGTTGAGGTCCCAGGCAATGGCCATAATATGGGGATCCTGCTGGAACAGGAAGGGCTTTGCCTTTCCATCGGAGAGATAGTCGCTTCTGTGCAGCTCTATTTTGGGGATGGGGGCTTCACGGAACCCTTCAACCAACACCAGGTCAAGGTGCTCCAGGTCCAGCAGCCGGATTTGTTCTTCAAGCCTGCGAGAGTGGTTTTCCGGATATTCAGTTATGCAGATGGAGCGCCGGGGCGTGCTCAGTACCAGCTGTGAAGTACCCGCTTTCCGCAGACGATAACTGTCTTTGCCCGGAGGGTCAGGCTCAATATCATGGTGTGAAGCCTTGACCATCCCGATTCGCAAACCCATGGCGTTCAGCAGGGGGATCAGCTTTTCCAGAAGGGTGGTTTTGCCGGTGCCACTGAAGGCGGCAATACCCAGTACGGCGGGTCTGACTTTCAATGTCATGGGGGTCACTGTCATGGTAAAAGAGGCTGAAAAGAAGTTGGGGGCCATTTACAGGAGGGTCAATGCTTCTCTTTGCGGCTGGATTTGTCAATGGTCGCCCATGGTCCAAATTTTTATGAGAGGTAAGTGCAGGTTAAGCCTCATTTTCAAAAGAGTCTTAAGAGAGCGCTTGAGCACCTCCCCGAATGCTGCAGGTTTCAAGGTAAAAAAGGGACTGTTTTTTGACCGGGATTGCCATGAATCATGGTTTTTAAGCCCGTTAACCGGTACTATTCCTTTTCAATTTTACAGTAACTGCGAGCGCCGAGCTTCGGTACCTAAAGGATTCAGGCCTCTGGATCTTATGGGCTGGAAGCCGTGGTTGAGACGATGCATACCCTCAGCCACCAGGGTTGTGGAAGAAATTCTGCAGCCTCCCGCGATTGGAAAGGTGTTCTATGCAAACATTGCAAGACCTTCAGGGAAGGCGATTCCCTTATTTGCGGCTATCCGTGACCGACCTTTGCAACTTTCGTTGCAACTACTGTCTGCCCGATGGCTGCCTTGATCATAATCACAATGAAGCCCTCACCTTGGACGAAATCCGTCGTCTGGTAGTGGCCTTTGCGGCTCTGGGCGTTGAAAAAATCCGCCTGACGGGCGGAGAACCCACATTGCGCCAGGACTTTACGGATATTGTCCAGATCATTCGTCAGGTACCGGGTATCCGCAAGGTGGCGATGACCACCAACGGCTACAAAATGGATCAGCGGGTGACCGGCTGGCTGGATGCCGGTATTGATGCCATTAATGTCAGTGTCGACAGCCTTGACCCCAGAGCCTTTGAATTGATTACCGGGCACAACCGTCTGCGGGAAATTCTGGCCGGGATTGAAAAGGCCTTCGAGCATGGGCTGCCTTCCATCAAGGTCAATGCTGTGGCCATGAAAGGCATTAATGATGACGAGCTGGATGCTTTTCTGGCCTGGATCAAGCAACACCCGGTTTCCATTCGCTTTATTGAATTGATGCAGACTGGAGGCAATCAGGCCTTTTTCAATAAACACCACTTCCCTGGCAGGAAAATTCGTGATCAGCTGCTGAGCAAGGGGTGGGTCAGGATGGCTCGCTCAAGGGATGCTGGCCCGGCCCAGGAGTATTGCCACAGCGACTACCAGGGCTCGGTTGGCCTGATTATGCCGTACTCAAAAGATTTCTGTGAGGGGTGCAACCGCCTGAGAGTGACCAGTCTCGGACATCTGCAGCTGTGCCTGTTTGCTGAGTCGGGCATTAATCTGAGAGATCTGCTGCAGCATGATGATCAGAAAGAAGAATTGGTCTCCCGGATTTGTGAGTCTTTGAAGCTGAAAGAAGACAGTCATTTTCTGGAGCAGGGGCTTACTGGCAGTACTGAAAACCTGGCGCAGCTGGGTGGGTGATTCGCGAAGTGTAAGCCCGCCTACTCTGGGTGGAGATCACTGCTTTTTCCCTTCAGGAAAGTAGTGATCAACGGTTGAGGCAACAAACTGTTGCATTCTATACAATAGGTTGGGGAGTGATAGATGGCCTGCAAATTTAAGGGGACCATTTGCAGTCCATCTGTCGAACCGGGCACTCAAAGCATCTCCCCAGTGGTTGTGACTGTACTTTTCCATGAAGAAAGGTAAGGAAGCGGATCCCAGAATCATAAATGTGTAGCTGGGGAGTCCTCCCGTCAAATAGTCTATAAAAATGAGTGAAGTCCCCATCAGTGCAAACATAAAACTCTGTTTCATCAGGCTTATTGCGTGTTTTGAGGGGGAGCCATTTATTACTGCAGGGCCATTCAGGAGAAAAGAGTCATCCAAGACGTTGGCTTCTGATTTCATTTCAGACCATTCCCATATATATACACTCCTGCCAATGGTCGGGTTGTACTGAAACGCTTGAGGTTTAAAGGTGGCACCTATTGACGGTGCTGTCAGCACCTGTTGCAGCTGGTCGGTGGATGACACTGTAATGTTGCGAATAAACTCAGGTGGTACAGGTTGCTTAAAGGGTTCAGGAAAAAACTGCTCCTTACAAAGAATTTCTGAAGTGTCCAATTGAGCGTGTGAGCTGAGAGCCATGGCAGCGATAATTGGGGATGTCTCTCCTTCGCTTTTTTTGAGGAAAACGCCATGCCTGGTACTGGTTTTTTCCTCATGACAAAGGAATGGAGCCATATCTTCCAGAAGGAATTGATAGTTTTCCTCTGCCATGTTCAGACTGAAGGCCTTAACTTCATGGTGGAAGGTTATTCCCAGGAGCATAAGGAGCAGTAATAGCCTTTGTCCGATTTTCATGTGATCACCGTTTGTGTTGACATTTACTGGAAGTGAATACGGTTTTGCAGTTGCTTATCAACAGCTAACAGATAGCAAGAATAGCCCAGTATTGTGTGCAGTCTTGGGTTGTGTTCAGTATTAAAGGGTAAGATTGCTTTGATCGGAATTGATTATTTTTGATAAACTTCAGGAATAAACGACGGATGACTATTTGACAGATAGACTTTTAGTTGCCAGGCCCTTTTGGGAGTGAATAAAACAATGCACTGTAATACCGGAGCCCCATGAAAGGACTCGAGTATCTGAAGTTGCTCGCCAAGCAATACCCCACCATTGCCGAAGTTACCACCGAGCTGATCAACCTCAAGGCGATTCTGAACCTGCCCAAGGGGACGGAGCACTTTCTTACCGATATCCATGGGGAGTATGAGGCCTTCTCCCACCATCTGCGCACGGCATCGGGCGTGTTGATGTTCAAGATTGATGATATTTTTGGTTACTCCATCTCCGACCAGGAAAAGAAGTTTCTGGCCACCCTGATCTGTTACCCCAGTGAACGGCTGAAACTGGTGAAGAGCCAGGAAGAGCGGCTGGATGACTGGTATCGGGTCAATATTTACCGCCTGATTTCTGTCTGCAAGGTGGTCTCTTCCAAATACACCCGGTCCAAGGTGAGAAAATCCCTGCCTCAGGATTTTGCCTATATTCTCGATGAGTTGCTGAACCTCGAAAGTACGCAACTGAATAAAGAAGATTATTATTACCAGATCATCAACACCATTATTGAGCTGGATCGCTCCGATGAGTTTATTATCGCCCTGAGCAGAGTTATTCAACGGCTGGCGGTGGACAAGCTCCATATCATCGGTGATATCTACGACCGTGGGCCCTTTCCGGATAAGGTGATGGATGAGCTGATGGCTTACCACGCCGTGGATATTCAGTGGGGTAACCATGACATCCTGTGGATGGGGGCAGCCCTTGGACATCCCTTGATGGTGGCGACGGCGATTCGTATTGCCCTGAGGTACAGTAACCTCGAATGCATGGAAGAAGGCTATGGCATTAACATGCTGCCTCTGGGGCATCTGGCGATGGATGTTTATCGGGAGGACCCCTGCCTGGAGTTTATGCCCCGGCAAAGCAAAACCAGTGAAGAGTATTATGCGGAGAAGGACCGCAAGCTGATTGCCAGAATGCATAAGGCCATTGCGGTTATCCAGTTCAAGCTGGAAGGGCAGCTGGTTGGGCAAAGGCGGGAGTTTCAGATGGAAGACCGTAACCTTCTGGAACAGATTGATTATGGGAAGGGAACGGTGTGTATTGATGGTACTGAACACCCCCTCACCAGCTGCCACTTTCCCACCATTGACCCTTCGGACCCCTGTCGTTTGACCAAAGAAGAGCAGGAGGTCATTGACCGCCTGACGTTTTACTTCAGCAACAGTGAAAAACTCCAGAAGCACATCCGCTTCTTTTACACCAATGGCAGCCTGTATCTCAATTATAATGGCAACCTGCTTTACCACGGCTGTATTCTTCTGGATGAAGAGGGTGAGTTTCAGAAGTTGACCATTGATGGCCAGGAATACGCCGGTAAGGCGCTTCTGGACAAGTTTGAAGAGCTGGTTCGTCGAGCCCATTACACGGGGGATAAAACCGATGCGGACTGGCTCTGGTATCTATGGACCGGGCCTCGCTCCCCCATGTTTGCCAAACGGAAAATGGCCACCTTTGAGCGCTACTTCACCACTGACAAGCCGTTGCACAAAGAAGCATTGAATACTTACTTCAAGCTGCGAGAAAATGCTGGAACCTGCCGGAAAATATTGGCTGAGTTTGGGCTTGACCCGGATCATGGCCATATCATCACCGGGCATACGCCGGTCAAAGTCATTGACGGGGAGAGCCCGATCAAAGCCGATGGTCGCCTGCTGGTGATTGATGGAGGGCTTTCCAAGCCCTATCAGTCCCAGACCGGTTTGGCTGGATACACTTTGATTTATAACTCCTGGGGCTTACGGCTTGTGTCGCACAAATCATTCCGCTCACCGGAAGAAGTGGTTTGCCAGGGCGTTGGGGTGAATTCTGAAATGCGGGTGTTGAAAAAGACCAACCGCAAGCGGGTGGCAGACACGGATGTGGGGAAATCCCTGGAGTCCGAAATGACCGCACTTAAATTACTGCTTGAAGCCTACCGAAACGGTCAGCTTCAGGAAGGCGCCCCTCTTCGTCAGGATTTATTGATCTGAATCAATATAACAATCGTCAGTTTTCTGTAAAAGTAACGAACGATGAAAGAAAAGCCGAACCCGAATTCGGCTTTTACGTACTTTTGCAGCTTACCCGCTGCGTACGCCGTACCTCAAAACCTGCGCTACCCCTGCAGGCGTTGGGACTTCGATTTCGCACCTGAGATCAGCGGCAACAGGCATTTTCCCTATTTCTCGATTTTTTTGCATTGGAGTTTTTATGCAACGGGAACAGTGGGCCTCACGCACCGGGTTTATTCTCGCGGCCGTCGGCTCGGCAATTGGTCTTGGCAACATCTGGCGCTTTCCCTATATGGCCTATGAAAATGGCGGGGGCGCATTTCTTATTCCTTATTTCTTTGCGATGCTCTCGGCGGGCATTCCTTTTATGATCATGGAGTTTGGCCTGGGCCAGAAACTCCGTGGCTCTGCACCCAGGGCGTTTGCCCGTCTTAATAGTAAAATGGAGTACCTGGGCTGGTTTCAGGTTCTGATTGCAGCGGTCATTGCCTGTTACTACGTGGTGATTATCGGCTGGGGGATCTCGTATCTTGGGCTCTCTTTCTCTCAGGGATGGGGAAGCGACGCCAACAGTTTCTTCTTCAATGAGTATTTGCAGTTGGGTGGTGACAATAGCCCGTCCAGCCTTGGCTCGCTTCAGTTGCATATTGTGGTACCACTGCTGGTGGCCTGGGCCGTCAGCTTTTACGCGACCTTTACCGGGGTGAAAACCGGTATTGAACGCCTGGGGAAAATCATGATGCCACTGTTGTTTATCATGGTGGTGGTGCTCACGGTTCGGGTTTTGTTTTTGCCGGGAGCCGCGGATGGTGTCAACTGGATGTTCAAGCCTGACTTCAGTGCGCTGCTGGACCCGAAGGTATGGTCAGCGGCTTATGGCCAGATCTTCTTCACCCTGAGTGTGGGCTTTGCCATTATGATTGCCTACTCCAGTTATTTGCCTGAGAAGTCCGATATTAATAACAACGCCATTATGACGGTGTTTATTAATTGCGGTTTCTCTCTGCTGGCCGGGGTGATGATTTTTGCGGTGCTGGGGTATATGGCGACAGAGCAGGGCGTGGCGATGACGGAAGTGGTCAGCTCTGGTGTCGGCCTTGCGTTTGTCACTATTCCAACGGCCATTAATCTGCTGCCCATGCCCTGGTTGCTGGGGCCAATGTTTTTCATTGCCCTGGTCGTGGCTGGGTTCAGTTCCCATATTTCCATCATGGAAGCCATTGTCTCTTCAGCGGTTGATAAAATGGGGTGGCATCGTCGTAAAGCTGCGGCCATTATCTGCTCTGCCGGTGCTTTGCTTTCCCTGGCATTTGCAACCAACGGTGGCCTGCTGTTGCTCGACCTGGTGGATTACTACATAAATAATGTCGCCTTGTTAACCAGCTGCCTGATTGAGTTGGTGCTGGTGGCCTGGGTGTTCCGAAAGCTGCCTGAGCTCAGAACTCATGTAAACCAGGTGTCCGAGATTGTTGTGGGTACATGGTGGGAGTTTTGTATTCGTTACCTCTGTGTTGGCCTGTTGCTGGTGATTGTCGGTAATAACCTGACCACCGCTCTCAGTGAAAATTATGGAGGCTACGCCGCTGTGGAACAGCTGATGTTTGGCTGGGGCTTAATGGCTGCCATGGTGCTGACTGGCTGCCTGATTGCCACCCGTTCTTTCCCTGGTGCTACGGAGGCTTGAATATGACAACCGCTGCAATATTGATGATGGTCTTTGGTTTTGGTGTGACCTGGGGGGGCGCAGCTCTCTGTATTCGAAGGGCAATGGTCTCTACTGAATAAGCGAAAGGCAGATAATGCCCCTTTTAAACTGGAAAGGCTGGGATTCTCCGGCCTTTCTTCGCTCTTATCATTAAATTTTTTAGCTTCAGATGAATGAGTTTCTAAGATGAAAGGTCAAAGAATGACCGGTTATCTGGAGACTGTCATGAAGCCCCTCTTTACCACTACACGTACTTATCGGGTTGCACTGGTGTCTGTGGCCTGTGTATTTGTCATGATGGGCGTTCTGACTTCCCTGAATGATATTCTGATTCCCCACCTTAAAGGTGCTTTCAACCTTAACTATCTCCAGGCGCTCTCCATCCAGGTGGTCTGGTTTACTGCCTATCTCATCACGGGTTACCCGTTTGGACTGATGGTGAGAAAGTCCTCTTACCAACGGGGTATGGTCGCAGGCTATCTGATCAGTGCTCTCGGGTGCTTGCTATTTCTGGCCGCATGGTGGATGGATCATTATGTTGCTTTTTTGCTGGTTCTGTTTATTGTGGCCTCCGGAGTCAGCTTGATGCAGGTGGTTGCCAACCCCTTTGGGGCGGCATTGGGAGATGCAGATACAGCTCATCAGAGGCTGGTTACGTTGCATGCATGTTTTGCATTAGGGACGACCCTGGCCCCCTGGCTGGCAGGCTCTGTGATTCTCGGGGACTTCAACGGCTTCTCTTTCATTGACAGTTCATCCTTGTCCCCCTCCCAGCTCATCTCTGGCTCTTTGCTCCAACCCTACTTCTTTCTGGGGTTGATGCTATTGGGTGTCGCACTGATGACTGCCTGCCTGCCTTTGCCAGATCTTCTATCCCAGGAGCGACATGAGAAAAATCCAGGGAAGGACAGCGCCTGGCGCTATGCTCATACGGTGGCGGGGGCTGTAGCCGCCTTTTTCTATGTGGGGACTGAGGTCTTACTGGGCAGTTTTATTATTGATTTTCTCAGGGAAGAGCAGCCTGATATGCCGGATACAACCATGCCTTTGTTTGTATCGCTTTATTGGGGAGGGTTGTTGGTTGGCCGGGGGCTGGGGCCCTGGGTTATCCGGTTCTGGCAGGCTGACAGGGTGTTAATGGTCAGTGCACTGGCCGCTACAGGTCTGGTGCTAACGGGAATCTTCAGTTCCGGCATCCTGGCGGTGTTAGCCATCACTCTGGTCGGGCTGTTTAACTCGGTTATGTTTCCTGTGATCTACAGCCTGGCTATGAAAGGGTTGTCTCCAGTGGTAGCCACTCAGGCATCAGGCATTATTTCAACCGCCATTGCCGGAGGTGCGGTGCTGCCTTTCCTGGGTGGTTTTATGGCGGACAGGTCAGGGATTACCGCCGCTTTCTGGCTCTCGGTGTTCAGTTATCTGGTGATTTTTGGGTATTCGATTTTATCGGCTAAAGCTCGGTAGTTGGAGTTTCGCACGTCTCATTGATTACTGATAAGCTTGGGGGGAATCGTACCTCGTATCTTTGATTGATATCGGGTTGAGGTAAGCCATCTTGAAGAGTGGGTTGAGAGCTGTTCTTTTGGAGCAATAATGCCACCCTGCTGAGCTCTGAGATTTGAGCAAGTTCTTGAGCTGTATGCCCATCGACTGTTTGTGCTGTAGTGTCAGCGTTGTTCTGTAATAAAAGGTCTACCGTTTCAGTGTGATCATTAACTGCGGCAAGATGTAGAGCGGTATATCCTTCTTGAGTGGTGGCTTCAATATTGAAGCCGTGTTCAAGTAAAATTCTTACAGTTGCGGCATGTCCTGCTTTAGCGGCAAGATGGAGGAGGTTTAAACCATTGCTATCTGTTGCCTCTAGAGCGCGGCGTGAATTATCCATAATGTTCATGAAGACAATAAGTTGTTGGGTGGAGCCTTGGCTAGCCAGTGAACAAGAGAGTTCGTTGAGTTTTTTCCAGGTCTTCGGGTTAATTAATGGGTTTATTTTCAATATGAACTCAATGAGCTTTATCCTTTTTAACTCAATCGCAAGGTGAAGCAACGTCCGGCCTGAAGCGTCTATAGGCCGCATTCCTCTTATCAGCTGTTCTGTAACTGGTGCGTATCTATCCCCGTCCCCACCCTCATAAACCTCATTGGCAGCAGCAGAAAATATGGACTTTATCTCTTTGACCTTGTCGTCAATGACACAATCAATCAATTCTTTTTTGATCCACTCTATACCATCCGCACAACTCACCGCAGGTACCGTTGAAATAAAAAAGCAAATCAGGGCTGCGTAAACAGTAAGAACCCGGCTGACTTGCCATCTTGCTGCTTTTGTCATTCAATCCTTTCCTGTGTACTGTCTGACCATCAATGAATATAGCCAAAGTGGTTAGTCCCGCTTCCCTTTTACAGGCTGTAGAATTATGAACCGAATGCCTCTGAATATTTATCTTCCGGATGCCAGTCGTATCGCCTGTGGTTGCATGGGGTTGGGGGGAGAGTGGGATAACAGTCCTGTTGGCCCTGAGCATATCCGTCAGGCCCATGAGTTGTTGGATACCGCCCTGGAGGTGGGGATTAATTTTTTTGACCATGCAGATATATACACTCTGGGCAAGGCTGAGCAGGTGTTTGGCCAGGTGTTGTCAGAGCGCCCGTCCCTGAGAGAGCGTATTTTTCTGCAGAGCAAATGCGGCATTCGTTTTGCCGAGGGGGATATTCCGGGGCGGTATGATTTTTCCAGGCAGTGGATTATTCAAAGTGTCGAAAACACGCTTTCCCGCCTGCAGACTGATTATCTGGACCTTCTGGTTTTGCACCGGCCAGACCCGTTGATGGAGCCGGAGGAAGTGGCGGATGCTTTTGACCAGCTCTGTTCCGATGGCAAGGTTCGCTACTTTGGCGTTTCCAACATGCAGCTGCATCAGGTTAACTATCTTCAGTCCTGTCTTGATCAGCCTTTAGTGGTGAATCAGTTGGACATGAGCCTTTCCCGGCTGGACTGGCTGGAGGAGGGGGTTCTGGTGAATCATCCTGAAGGTGCTGCAACCGGCTTTACTCCCGGGACTCTGGAGTACTGCCGAAGTCACAATATTCAGCTTCAGGCCTGGGGCTGCCTGAGTCAGGGGCTCTTTACCGGAAAGGATATCTCTGATCAGCCGGAGTCTGTTTTTGCCACGGCCCGGTGGGTGGCCAGAATTGCTGAAGAACTGGAAGTTGCCCGGGAAGCGGTGGTACTGGCCTGGCTAATGCGCCACCCTGCGGGTATTCAACCGGTGATAGGGACGACTCGTCCAGAACGGATCCGGGCCTGTGCACAGGCAATGGGAGTGCAGTTAAGCCGGGAGCGTTGGTATCAGCTGTACGTTAGTTCTAGAGGGCGCAGGCTTCCCTGATCCGTAGAAAGCCTGCTTGAGGCTTGGGTTTGTATGTCACGGTAAATACAGTATCCCCTGCCTAAAAAACACGCTAGAATGGCCCGCCTTTTTACGCACCCATGCCGTGTTTTGCTGACGCAGGCATGGGACTACTGGGAAGTCCTGGCACTTCGTTTCCTGCATTTGCCCCGTTGGGGCCCAGTGACAAGAAAGAGCGGACCCGTCTGTACCAATGGCGGGGACTATCTGACCTTGTTTTCCTCTTTTGAGTGCAGGCCAAGCTTGTTGATCAAGCCTTTTCAAACGCAGTCATGGACTCACGGAGTCTGTTCACAAACAGCCTCCAGGCGATCCGGTGAAATGCCTCCTGTCGCCACTTTAATTGATGCCGCCATTAATGATGCCATCAATGGACAGGAATAAACGGATAGCAGCAACGGGAAGTCCATGGCCTGCAAGAGTACCGACTGTCTTCGGGATTCTGCATCGCCGTTCCATTTCTGACTGCTCCAAGACTCGCCAGCCCGATTTATTGATTTAATGGAGTATTGAATGTCTGATACAGAAAACGCAGTCTCTTTTGCGGATCTTCCCCTGTCTGAACCGGTCATCCAGGCGGTCCAGGATGTTGGCTACGAAAGCCCTTCCCCGATCCAGGCCCAGAGCATTCCGCATCTGCTGGAGGGGCGCGATCTGCTGGGGCTGGCCCAGACCGGAACCGGTAAAACCGCAGCCTTTGCCCTGCCACTGCTTTCTCGTATTGATATGCAGCAGCGGGATCCCCAGGTGCTGGTTCTCACACCCACCCGTGAGCTGGCCATTCAGGTGGCGGAAGCGTTTCAACGTTATGCCCGTCATATGCGCGGATTTCATGTTCTGCCGGTCTACGGTGGTCAGGATATGCGTGGCCAGCTCCGCAGCCTTCAGCGGGGCGCTCACGTGATCGTGGGTACGCCGGGCCGGGTTATGGATCATCTGCGCCGTGGAAGCCTGAAGCTGGAAAACCTCAAAACCGTGGTGCTGGATGAAGCGGATGAAATGCTTCGCATGGGGTTTGTGGATGACATTGAATGGATTATGGAACAAACCCCTGACGAACGTCAGGTGGCTCTGTTCTCGGCCACCATGCCTTATCAGATTCGCAAAATTGCGGATACTCACTTGACCAACCCAGCCACCGTTGAGATCAAGGCAAAAACGGCCACAGTGGACACCATCACCCAGAAAGTCTGCATGGTCAGTGGTTTCCATAAGCTGGACGCATTGACGCGTATCCTTGAAGTGGAACCTTTTGATGCCATGATCATCTTCGTCCGCACCAAGACGGCGACGGTTGAACTGGCTGAGAAGCTGGAGGCCAGAGGTTTTGCGGCGGCAGCGCTGAACGGCGATATGAGCCAGGCACTGCGTGAAAAGGTTGTGGACCGGCTTAAGAAAAAATCTCTGGATATCCTGATTGCCACGGATGTGGCAGCCAGGGGGCTTGATGTCGAGCGAATGAGCCATGTGGTCAACTACGACATCCCCTATGACACGGAAGCTTATGTTCACCGCATTGGCCGCACCGGGCGCGCCGGGCGTCAGGGAACCGCGATCCTGTTTGCGACGCACCGGGAACGCCGTATGCTGCGGGCCATCGAAAGTGCCACACGACAGCGTATTGATACCATGCGGCTGCCTTCCATGAGCGATGTGCGTGATATTCGTATTCGCCAGTTCAAGGAAGATGTGGTCAAAACTCTGGAAATGGGTGAAGAGCTGGATGTATTCCGTGAAATTATTGCGGAACTGGAGCAGGAAAATGCCCTGAGCCATGAAGACATGGCGGCCGCCCTTTGCTTTATGGCTCAGAAAGAGCGCCCTTTCCCCGACGGCAAAGAGCCGGAGCGTCCTCAGCGCGAAAGGCGTGACCGTGGTGAGCGAGGAGAGCGCCGTGAACGTGGCGAGCGCCGTGAGCGAAGCAATGAGGGAATGGTTCGCTACCGAGTGGATCTGGGCCGGGATCAGGGAGTAACTCCTGGTGATCTGGTGGGTGCCATTGCCAACGAAGGAAAGATTTCCGGCCAGAGCATTGGCCATATTCGTCTGTTTGACCGCTGCTCTTCTGTTTATCTGCCAGAAGGCCTGGATAAGGCGGTACTGGATGCCCTGAAGGATGCCCGCATCCGTAACAAGCCCATGGGGTTGAAAATCTGGGCGGATGATGGTTTTCCTGCTGAGCGCAGAGGCCGTCGTGATGGCGGTCGCCGTGACGGTGGCCGCGGTCGCCGTGATGATCGCCGGGGTGGTGGGGATCGCAGGCCCCGCAGGGATAATAACGGTAACCGCTAATCACGGTTAAATGGCTGTGTACTTGCCAGGGAGGGTAAGTACGCTGGCCGAGCCGGTTTCTGGCTCTTTCTGAATGATGGATATATGGGATGGAAAAAAACGTTTATTCGATGACGTTTTTTCTAATCCCGTATAATTAGACTCGAGTCTCTGTTTGTTTTTTTATGCTTATTAAGCACCTGCTTTTCTATTTCTTCTGATAAATAATGCAGTTTTCGCCTATTTGATCATTTTTATGATGTCGTGAGAGTATTTCCCACTTTCATCATCTTTTGACCTTCCTGTAACAACGTTTTAATATATTTTTGCGGTTTGTTGGTTGTTTTGTTTCTTTCTTACTTAATTAGTTGTGCTGATGTTATGCCCTCGGGTTAAGCTGAAAGACAGCTGTCCTGTTTTCCAATGTCTGCAACAGTGAACTCATACACTGAGCTCAAACAATAAAAATAACAATAGTGCTGGCTTCTGCCAGCAAATGCAGAGGGCTCTGCCTGAATACTGAGGCTGTTGGCTGGCGCGAATAAGCCAGTGAGTTGCTGTTGTATTTTATTGCTGTATTTAAAAAGCATCGCTGATGAATGTGATTTCGCTCTGAATCCTGCGCTTCTGGACAATGGTGTTCATTCCCTCTGCATTGACTTTAAGGGAAATGCATGAGACATACATTCGCTCATTTAATGACTTTTGCAATCAGCTTGTTATCGATTGTTTTTCTGGCAAAACCTCTGGCTGCTCAGGCCGTTATTTATCCAGATCCCTTCTGGTTAAGTGATGACCCGGAGCTGCATGGTTTTGATCCCGCGGGACTTGAAAACCTCAAAGGTTATGCCCAGTCCATTCAGTCAGACAGCCTGCTGATTATTAAAGATGGCTATCTTGTACTGGAGGAATATTGGGATGGGGGTGATCAGTATACCCAGCGTCAGGTGTGGTCAGTAACTAAATCCATCACGGCTTTAATTGCCGGTATCGCTGCGGACCAGGGGCTGATTGCTACCAGCGACAGAGCCTCTGATGCCATTGGCGAATGGCGGGGCACAGCCAGTGAGCCGGTGGTAATTGAACAGTTGCTGCGCAATACCTCTGGCCGTTATGCCGATTGCCGCTCAGATACCGTTCCTCTGTCGTACCTGGTGACTGGGGGGCAGTACCCATCCAGGTCAGACTTGACCCAGTATGCAATTGAGCTGCCAACGGTCTGGTCCGCCAGAAAAAAGCAGCAGCACGCCCCGGGTACGGTTTGGGGGTATAACAATATGGCCATACAAACGCTGGATCGCGTGATCAGCCAGGCGGCAGGGATGGCTACGGTCAGTTTTGCCCGGGAAAATCTGTTAACGCCCCTGGAAATGACCTCCACGACCCTGGGGACGGATCGCCAGGGACAGATGGTCATGGCTGCCGGGACCCGTTCATCGGCAAGAGATCTGGCTCGCATTGGTTATCTGGTACTGAACCAGGGGCGCTGGAAGAATCAGCAGGTGGTGTCGGAGGCTTTTATCAGCAATATGCTGTCACCTGGGGTCAATCCGCTGAACCATGCCTATGGCTACTTATGGTGGCTCAATACCGTTGACGGCGAACAGTGGAATAATCCGGCCGTTGACACAGATGTGCGTTGTATCAGTGGCTTGCCACAGTTTACCGCCCGCTATCCGGATGCGCCGGAAGACCTCTACCTGGCGGCTGGTAACAAAGGGCAGTTTATTATTGTCAGCCCTTTGGACAATATGGTGATTGTGCGTCAGGGAAATACCGAGCCACCGGCAACGGTGGTGAATGATCTTTACCGGGAGACGGCAGCCGCGTTACTCCCCTGATTCAGACATCGGGCAGGACATACAGCAAGACCGCAAAGAAATGGCAGGCGCTGCCACCCAGCACGAAGAGGTGCCAGATGGCATGATTGAAAGGCAGCGCTTTCCATAGATAAAAAACCACGCCGGAGGTGTATAAAACCCCTCCGGCCACCAGCCAGGCGATGCCACCGGAAGTCACGTTTGCTGCCAGTTCTCTGGAGGCAAACAGCACCAGCCAGCCCATCAGGACATAGGTGAATACGGACAGTTTCCTGTATTGGGGGCCTAATACCAGCTTGAAGATAACGCCCGCCACTGCCAGTGTCCAGATTACGGCAAAGAGAACCCACCCGGTGGTACCACGCATGCTGACCAGCAGAAAAGGGGTGTAGGTGCCCGCAATCAACAGGTATATGGAGCAATGGTCCAGTAGCTTGAATATCCTCTTGGTACCAGGGTGCTGAAAACTGTGATAAAGCGTTGATGATAAAAACAGTATGATCATTGAGGCGCCATAGATGCTGAAGCTGACAATCCTCCAGACATCGGCCTGAAACGTAGCAAAGGTCACCAGAAGGGTTAGACCAGCAACGCTCAGCAGTGCTCCCAGGCCATGGGTGATGCTGTTGGCAATTTCTTCGGCCAGGCTGTAACTTCTGGGCATCATCGGGTTGCCTGCCGGTATTTTGGAAGCCATAAGGTTCAGTTACTTTCTGTAATCTTCGGTGTTGAGGTCACTGATAATACTGAATATTGATGGTCTCTGCACAATAGCAGTAAGCCCAGGTTGGGTTTTTTATTTTACAGAGCGCCCTTTAGACGGGGTTGCTTAGGCTGGGGTTAAGCTGAGTGTAAAGATGCTCCTGCCATGGAGGAAGGGCCGGTATGCTTTTCCGGATATAAGCGACAGTTGCTATGTAAGTGGGCGATCATTGGCTGTACTTCACCGTGGTATAGCCTTTTCTACTGTAGGTGAGGGCTTTTTTGCTGCAGCCCTGACAGGTGTCCGCCATAGACTATTCTCTTAAAGTCGATTTCTGATTGGGTAAAGAGTTCATCTGCCTGAGGGCTTTTCCCGGAGTAACTGGAGTATCTGACATGACAAGGCTTATTCGCTTTTTTTTGATAATGGTTGCTGGAGCCGTGCTTTATGGCTGCAGTTCAACCGGGAAGCTCAAGATGGTTGATCCTGCACAGGTAGAGAATAAATCCTGGGTGCTTGTGTCCATGAATGGAGAGCCCGTGACGGATGCCAGGGTAACCCTGGAGTTCAGTCCTACAACACCACAACAGGGGCGGGTTAATGGCCGGGCTCAATGCAATGGCTACTTTGGGGGCTACCAGGTTGAAGATAATAAAATCAGCTTCACACCCATGGGCGCTACCCGAATGGCCTGTCCTCCTCCGTTGATGGGACAGGAGTCTGAGTACCTGGGGGCTTTTCCAGAGCTGGACAGTTTGAAAATTGAGGGCTCAAGCCTGGTGTTGAAAAACAGCACAGGGGCTCCGGCTCTTAAATATGCCCTGGAGTCTGCCAGCATCAGTGGACAGGTGGCTCCCTCAAGAGGGCAGTTTGCAGCGGGATCAGAAGTCATCGTCAGGCTTGTGGACAGTAGCAAGCCTGATGACCCGGCAGGCTTAATGGGTATAGAACGTATCCGCCTGGGCAGCAATGCCGCCACAGCGGTTGATTATACCGTGCACTATGCTCCCCAGCGGGTGGATCCCAACCGGGATTACGAAGTGGCAGTGCAGGTGATGCTTCATGGCCGGTTATTGTATACCACCACCATGAAGCCCTTTGTGGAACTGAGGTCTGCTCCGATGAAATAGCCGCGATCAGCCTGACTGGGCCAGAAGCCGGTCAAGCTGGTTGGCAAAGGCCTGGCGGTCCTGCTGGTTTAATGCTGCAGGACCACCGGTGTTAACGCCACTACTGCGAAGTTCATCCATAAAGTTGCGCATGGCCAGTCGCTGTCGGATATTATCCTCTGTGTAGAGTTCTCCTCTCGGGTTCAGTGCCCGGGCCCCTTTTTTGATCACATCCGCCGCCAGTGGAATGTCGGCAGTAATGACCAGGTCACCTGCTTGTACGTGGTTGGCAATATGGTGATCGGCCACATCGAACCCTGCCGGTACCTGAATGGCTTTAATCAGTGGCGAAGGGGGTGTCTGAAGGTACTGATTTGCCACCAGGGTCAAGGGCGTGCCGGTCCTTTGTGAGGCCCGGAACAGTATTTCCTTGATGACGTTAGGGCAGGCATCGGCATCAACCCAGATATGCATTCTGTCGTCCTTATTCGATTCTGAAAGCCATTTTACACCAGCAGGTGACCGTCTTCTTTCAGTTTCTGGAATATTCCCGGATTTTCTGGATTTCTTCCGGGGAGATATTCAGGGACTCTAAAAATTCCTGGTGGGCCTGGGGCTCCATTTTTTCAAACTGCCGGTGCCAGTTGGTCATGTCTTCGTCACTCATGCCGGAAGCTCTCATGATGTCTACCCAGCGTTCTTTTGTCAGCATGTCGTTCTCCAATAGTTCAGGGGTTCCAAGTAATGACATGATGGCAGCCTGCTGTCTGCGCAATTCCATGATTTGCTGTTCAAGGCTTTGAAACTGGCGGTGCAGGGCACCTTCCACAGCGTGATCCTCCTGGTGATCAAGCAGGTTTTTCAGCTGTGAAACCGGTATTCCGAAAGCCCTGAACGCCAGAATATTCTCCAGCCGCCTGGCTTCGGCTTCCCCATACCAGCGGTAACCGTTGTCGGACCGGCTGGCGGGTAGCAGCAAACCCTCCCGTTCATAATAAAGGACAGTGGTTCTGGATATATTGAATTGTCTGGCCAGCTGAGTAATGGTGAGCATTGCAGGTCTCAATCTGTCATCCTGTGGCTATGATGAACCCTGCACCTGTAGTCGGGTCAACCGGTAATTCAGTTTTCTGGACAACATTTCCGGACCGCATTTCCGGACAAGAAAAGGTTCCCCTGAGAGGTGGCTGTGATGGACAAGCGGATGAACAAACCTTTTTCCCAGGCCTGTGAGAATAATAAAAAGCCCATTCTTGAGGCGATTACCCCCTATTTCCAGGGGGTGGGCAGTGTGCTGGAAATAGGCAGTGGCACCGGACAGCATGGCGTTTTTTTTGCCCGCCATCTTCCTCATCTGCAATGGCATACTTCCGATCGGGTTGAAAACCATGAAGGCATTGGTCTCTGGATATCGGAGGCAGGCCTGAATAATCTGCATTTACCGGTGACTCTGGATGTCAGGGCTGGGCAGTGGCCTCTGGCTGAGTTTGACGGTGTGTTTTCTGCCAATACAGCCCACATTATGTCATGGCCTGAGGTGGTAGCCATGTTTGAGGGGGTGGGGCGGATCCTCAGTTCCGGTGGTTTTTTCTGTCTTTATGGACCCTTTAATAACCATGGTCGTTTTACCAGTGACAGTAATGCCCGGTTTGACCAGCACCTGAAGGCCAGGGCTCCTCATATGGGGATCCGCAATTTTGAGGCGGTAGACGCACTGGCCAATGAAAACCGTCTGAAGCTGGTTAAAGATCACGCCATGCCCGCCAATAACCGGACTCTGGTGTGGCAGAGGCTCTTGTGAAAAAACAGGGAGTAACGGTCTTCGGGCATGCCAGCCCGAAGGCTGGCAAGTGCTTTGGTGGATTAATGCCTTTCAGCGGTGAGACGGCAGATATTGACGACAGTCTCTACTGATTTAACCGCCGATTCCACACACAGATATTCATGGCAGCCATGGAAATTCTGGCCGCCAGTGAAGATATTGGGGGTGGGCAGGCCCATAAACGACAGGCGGGCACCATCAGTGCCACCCCGTATGGGTTTTACCAGTGGCTTAACATTGCAGGCTTCCATGGCCTGTCTGGCAATTTCAATGATATGGGGAACTTTTTGCACCTCTTCATGCATATTGGCGTAGGAGTTGGTGATTGAAACGGTCACCCGGTTTTCCCCGAGCTGATGGTTCATTGACCTGGCAATGTCCTCAATCATCTGTTTGCGCTGTTCGAAATGCTCCCGGTCGAAGTCACGGATAATGTAACTCAGGCGGGCTTCATCCACATGCCCCTCCATTCCCATAAGGTGAAAGAATCCTTCGTAGCCTTCGGTTTTTTCAGGCACGTCACTGGCGGGCAGTTCGTTGGCGAACTGGCGGGCCAGGTGCAGGGCATTAATCATCAGGTCCTTGGCGGTACCTGGGTGGACATTTCGACCCTGGAAGACAATATCGGCACTGGCGGCATTGAAATTTTCATATTCCAGCCCGCCTTCGCGGTCACCGTCAATGGTGTAGGCCCACTGGGCACCAAACTTTTCCACATCAAAATGGTTAGCTCCACGGCCAATTTCTTCATCGGGAGTAAAGCCGATGCAAATGTCGCCATGGAGGATATCCGGGTTCTGCTGGAGGTGCTCAATGGCGGTCAGGATAATGGCGATGCCCGCTTTATTGTCAGCGCCCAGCAATGTTGTGCCATCGGTAGTGACTAGTGTTTTGCCGGTGTACTGATTCAGGGAAGGAAAGCTGTCCGGGGAAAGCCGGATGTCTTTTTCGGTATTGAGAATAATATCCTGGCCATCGTATTGCTCGACTACCTGAGGCTTAACCCCTTCCCCGGAAGCGTCCGGGGCGGTATCCATATGGGCGATGAATCCGATTGCAGGCACAGGTTTGTCGGTGTTGGCAGGGAGTTTTGCCATCAGGTAGCCGTTGTCGTCCAGATCCACCGCCTCAAGTCCCATGGCCTCCATTTCCTGCTGGAGTTTTCTGCCCAGATCCAGTTGTCCGGGAGTGCTGGGAACCGACTGGCTGGCGCTGTCAGAACGGGTATTCACCTGCACGTAGTCAAGAAAACGGTTCAGAAACGGAGTCTGCATGTTGTGATTCCAGAGTTGATGAATAAAACGTCCCTAATGTACCGCTGAGCATGATCTTCTTTATTGATTTGAGTCCTGTTCATTGTTTAATGCGCCCAGTGGCGAGGTATGGGGCTGCTGCAGTATACTCCGCGCCCTGAATTCCTCTCTCTGGTTGTGTCATGGCAAAAATTGGTCGAATGAATCGTTTGAAGGTGGTCAACCTCCTGGAGTTTGGCGCCTTTCTGGATGGGGGGTTGCTGGATGATATTCTGCTGCCCAGACGCTTTGTGCCTGCAAATTGCCAGGTAGGGGATGAGCTGGAGGTGTTTGTCTATCTGGACTCTGAAGATGTCCCTATTGCCACCAACCTGAAGCCAAAGGCCCAGGTGGGGCAGTTTGCCTGCCTCAGAGTCTCGGACACGAACCGGGTGGGGGCGTTTCTGGACTGGAATATGCCCAAAGAGTTGCTGGTGCCCTTCAGTGAACAGAAAGACCGTATGGAAGCCGGGAAGTTCTATGTGGTCTATGTGTATCAGGAAAAACAGACCTACCGGATTGTTGCGTCCTCCAAAATCAGCAAGTTTTTATCCAGTAAGCCCCACGCATACCGCAGTGGTCAGGCGGTGTCACTGATGATCTGTGACCAGACGGATATTGGCTATACCGCCATTATTGACGGGCAATACATGGGCGTTCTTTTTCATCAGGAACTGACCAGCTGTATGGGTGATGAAAAGGTACGCAAGGGCAGGAAACTGGATGGTTTTATCAAGCGTGTCAGGCCGGATGGGAAAATTGACCTTTGCCTGAGAAAGCCGGGCTTTGATAAAGAAGGTATCAACGAGCTGGGTACCCTAATTCTGGAGCGGCTGAACGAGGCAGACGGCTATCTTCCCTTTAATGACCGTACTGACCCTGCAATATTGAAGCGGGAGTTTTCGGTGAGTAAACGGAGCTTTAAAATGGCGCTGGGGGGGCTGTATAAGAAGCGACTGATCCGTATTGATCAAGACGGAATACGTCTTTTATAAAACCGCTCCTGTAAACACCTTATTTTCTGGAAAATGGAGGCTGCCCTATGTCGACGGTTCTGTTGACCCTGGTTTTACCGGTGATCCTTGGCTTGATTATGCTCTGTGTCGGTATCCGGTTAACACCGGCCGATTTTTATCGGGTGTTCAGGCAGCCTCTGAAAATTTCTGTGGGCCTGGTGCTTCAGTTGCTGGGGCTGCCATTACTGGCTGTGGGGTTGATGGCTGTTTTTCCGTTGCCGGAATCCGTAGCCATTGGTATCTGGCTGCTGGCCCTGTCACCGGGTGGGGCGACCTCCAATGCCATCAGCCCTCTCTGTGGTGGTGATGGGGCGCTTTCCATTTCCATGACCGCCATCAGCAGCATGGTCATTCCTGTCACCTTGCCTCTTTTATTGCCCCTGGCGCTTCCCGGGGCTGAGCTGGCCATGCCCTTTATGCAGACCTTCATGCAGGTAGCTCTGGTGACGATGGTGCCTGTTGTTCTGGGAATGGGAATGCGGCGTGTTGCAGGGGGAAGTAGAGTGGACGGCTGGCAGCCGATGCTGGAGAAGCTGTCCTTTGCCGGGTTATTGCTGACGGTGTTGCTTGTGATCATTGCGAATTTACAGGTGCTCGACCAGCTATTGTCCGTTGCTTCCACCGCTTCTCTGTTGCTTTGTCTTGCGGGGATGCTGCTGGGCTACCTGGGAAGCCGGTTCTGGCCTTCTGACAAGAAACTGCCGGCGACCTATATGGTGGAAGTGGGGATGCAGAATGCCGGAACGGCTATTTTTGTTGCCACTGCCCTGATGAACCGGCCGGAGTACGCTCTGACCCCTCTGCTTTATGGCATATTAATGAACCTTCCCGTCGTTGCCTTTATCTGCTGGCATCGCCGTCGGTTGCCCCTTGCGTCCCATTAACAGGGGGTATTTCTCTTTATGGTGTATGGGGTCTGGTTCCTGTAGAATGCATCGGTTTTGCAGTCCTCCCTGAGGCGTTGTTTTGGAAAAGACAGGCCTGAAGGAGGTCTTTGACGGACTCTACAGGTGATCCTATGGGCAGATTTTATACTCAGACCAATCTACAGATTGATGACAAGCAATCCCACCGCGTGTTTGATGGTAAAAAGCTGGCCCGCCTGGGGACGGAGAAAAACCCCGCCTCGGTGGTGGTTCAAACCGAAGAGCGCAAGGCTGAGCTGGAAAAAGCGTTTGTTGAGGGCGGCTGGTCGTTCTCCATTGAAGTCAACGAAGAAAAAGCAGAAGACATTTCTGACCTGGAAGTCTTGCGCAATACACCTACAACAACGGTTCTGGATAAGCTGCCAGGACGCAATGATCCCTGCCTTTGCGGAAGTGGCAAGAAGTTCAAGAAGTGCTGCGGTTAAAAACCGGATCTTCCCTTCAGTCTGAAAAGGCAGTGGAACCGGTGACATGATCTGTGGGATGATTTCACCGGAATGGACTGGATGGCTTTTACCCTCTTATGATTGTTGATATGGCCAAAATGCGGGCCAATGCCCGGGAAGCTGTCACCTTATTAAAAGCCCTCAGCAATGAAAACCGCCTGCTGATTCTTTGTCAGCTTGCGGAAGGTGAGGCTTCTGTGGGGGAGCTGAACCATCGTGTTGACCTCAGTCAGTCCGCACTTTCCCAGCATCTGGCGGTATTGCGCAGGGATGGGCTGGTGGCCACCCGCCGGGAGTCCCAGACCATTTATTACCGGCTGGCCAACCCGAAAGTCAGCAGTATGATTGAATATCTTCACAGTCAGTTTTGCCAGTAGCGGCTATATATTGACCTGTTCTCTCTAAACCCTCCTTTTGATTTCTCCCCATTCGTTGCTCTGTGTCCCCTGGTGAATGGCAAAAAGCTTATTCCCGTCCATTATTAAAAAGTGACTTTCACAATCAACGGCTGGTGGACACAAGAATGAAGAGTCAAACACTGGGGAGCAGCCTGCTGGTGGCTGGCACCTCTATTGGCGCCGGGATGCTGGCGCTGCCGCTGGTGGCGGCCTTGACCGGGTTTGGGTGGGGAGTGTTGCTGATGTTGATGATGTGGGGGTTGGCAACCTATGGCGGCCTTCTGATTGCCGAAGCCTGCAGGGCGTGCCCTGAGGCGGATAACCTGCACGGGGTTATGGGGCAGTTGATGGGCCCCGTTGGGCAGCTGATTGCCGTGGCGGCAATGCTGTTTCTTTATTATTCCCTGTGCGCGGCCTATATATCCGGCGGAGCCAGTGTTCTGGGCAGCCTTTTATCCAGAGAGGGAATAGACCTGCCGTTTCGTGCTTCAGCCATTATCGTGGCTTTACTGGTGGCAGCTTTGGTGGTGACCGGTACCACTGTGGTGGACGTGGTTAACCGGGTTATGTTTGCCCTTATGCTGGCGTTTTTGCTGTATATCCTGTTTTTTCTATTGCCGGAAACAAAGGTGGAAAATATCGCTTTAAGCATTTCCATCAACCAGGGCAGTCTGATGCTGTGGCTGGCTTCTCTTCCAGTGCTTTATACCTCTTTTGGTTACCATTGTGCAGTTCCCACGGTAGTCCAGTATGTGCAGGGTCGTCCAGAACGATTCCGGCAGGCGCTGATGGGGGGAAGTATCCTGCCATTTGGGATTTACCTGTTCTGGATGGCGGTGGTGATTGGTGCGCTTTCTTCCGGCTCAGTGGTTGAGATGGCTCACAAAGCCGGTGGCGTGAATCAGTTAATGAGTGCCATTGGGCACCTGTCCCAGTCAGACAGCTTTGATTATGTGATCAGCGGGTTTGCTGCCTTTGCCCTTGGCACCTCTTTTCTTGGGGTCGCGCTGGGGCTCTTTGATTATCTGGCTGAAGTCTGCGGGCGCTCCAATGGTTTGATCGGTCGCATGGAAACCATCACCCTGACCTTGTTGATCCCTTTACTGGCGGCTCTGTTCATGCCAGGAAGTTTTGTCACTGCCCTGGGCTATGCCGCCATTGCTCTGGTTATTCTGGCGGTCTTTATTCCCGTAGCCCTGGTTTGGAAAGTCCGGAAAATGCACATGGAAGAGCCCTATCAGGTGGCAGGGGGGCTCCCTGCCCTTGTGGTTGCTGTTCTGGTCGGGGTGGCAGTGATTTTTGCCCAGATAGGCGTGGTGACCGGAGCCCTGCCTTCTATCGGATAGAGAGGCCGGGCGGGTATCGCTGTAATCAGCAAATGCTCTGTTCAATGACGGAGGTATGGGCAATATTATCGTGGACCGGGCAGCGAGCGCATACACGGTCCAGGAATGCCTGTTTTTCCCCGTCGTTCATGTCCGCCTCAATGTCCGCTTTCACCGTAAACTGTTGAAAGCCTACCCGGTCCTCGGTGGCTTTTCCCAGTAAGCCTGCTGAGTTCATCTGTCCGTCGACGTCTATCTTAATCCCCCGCAGATTGATCTTTTCCTGTATGGCAACGATTCTGGCAATACTGGCAATGCAGCCGGCGACGGACGCCAGAAAGTATTCCAGTGGATTTGGGCCGGCATCCTGGCCACCCGCATTTTTTGGCTGATCAATCAGTATTGAATGGTTACCCGCCTGGACCTGAATCTGAAAGCTGTTTTCCATGGTGGCGGATACTGAGACGGTTTTATTGACTGCCATAGTGATGAACCTCTTGCAGGGTTGAGTATTAGTGTTTGCTAATATAGCATATATTGTATTAGGTATGTCTAATGTATTTTGTTTGGAGAATAGGATATGACGGATTTTACGCCGGTAACCGGCCTTCTTGGAGGGGCCCTTATCGGAGCTTCTGCGGCTCTTCTGTTATTCAGCCATGGACGTGTTGCAGGCATTTCCGGAATTCTGGCGGGCCTGGCCTCCCGGGATTTTGCATGGAGAATGGTGTTTGTCGTGGGGATGATGATTGGGGCTTTAGTGATTTTTCCTGCTGGAGCGGACCTGCCACAGCCTTCTGATAGCAGCCCCTTAAAGCTTGCAGTTGCAGGGCTTCTGGTTGGCTTCGGCACCCGCCTTGGCAGTGGGTGTACCAGTGGCCATGGTGTTTGTGGCCTTGCCCGGTTTTCAGTGCGTTCCCTGGTGGCTGTCATGGTCTTTATGGGGGCAGCGGGTGTCACGGTTCTGATTATTCGTCATGGATTGGGAGTTTGACTGTGTTTCAATATCTGTTTCGATATCTCTTGTCCCTTGCAGCAGGGCTGCTATTGGGTGCGGGGCTGGCAGTGTCTGGCATGATGAACCCGGAAAAAGTACTGAACTTTCTTGATATTGCCGGACATTGGGACCCGACTTTGCTTCTGGTTATGATGGGGGCTGTTGTTGTGAATACACCAATCACCCAGTGGGTGATGAAAGGGAGAAAACCCTTATTCGCTGAGCAGTGCTTTCTGCCTTCCAGGAACAAAGTGGATATCAGGCTGGTGAGTGGCGCCATTGTTTTTGGTGTTGGCTGGGGAGTCGCGGGGATATGCCCGGGACCGGCTGTTGTTCTGGTGGTCACAAACCTATCCTCTGTCGTTTGGTTTCTGCTCGCCATGGGGGCGGGTATGTTTGCATACAGCTTGTTAGCCAGGAAGTTCCACTGGTAAGTCTTCCAGGTGTTATTGAGATGGGAAAACTCGTCTTAAGGATTTGAAATGGTCTATTTTTTTAAAGTTCTTTAAATAGGCAGGATACTTTTCATGGCCCATCTGGATCTGGACGCATTTTTTAAAAAGCATGCTGAGTATTATAAAAACGGTGATGCAAGAGGAATTATGCAGCACTATGCGGACGCCTCTCTTTTCTGGGAAGCCTGTGGCAGCAGCCTTAAGGGAAGGGATGAAATCCATGGCTGGTTCAGTATTATGTTCAGCCGCTGGGAAGTGGAAACCATTGAGTATGAGCTGGCTGCTCACCGGGTGAGGGGAGACTTGGCTTGCTGTGCCTGCTTCTGGCATATCCGCTGCTGTGAAGAGGGGGCATCGGAAGGGATGAGAAATGTGTTAGTGCGAGCAACTTATTGTCTGGAATATACTCCGGATGGTTGGAAAATCTGGCATGTTCATAGTGGGGTTTGATTACAAACTGTTATCAGGGGTTATGTTGAAAGAACAAGGGAAGAGAGATGCTAAGGGTGAGTGGCTGGTGTATATGATTCTGGCCAGTGATAACAGCCTATATACAGGAATCACGACGGATATTCAAAGACGTTGGCGGCAGCATTGTGGATTGTCAGGAGGTGCCCGCTTTTTTCGTGGTCGCAGGCCAGTCAGGCTGGTTTATCTTGAGCAGGGCCATGATCGCTCCTCGGCCAGCAAGCGTGAAGCAGTCATAAAAAAAATGACGCGCAGCGCTAAACAGGCATTGCTCAAGGAAAAGTGGAATCGTTGTCAGTCGTGGGCTGATCGGTTAATGCCGGAAAAATAATGATGGGAAAGATCGGCCCAGAGATGTTCTACAGTCGCTGTCGTTTAGTTGTTGTCGTTTAGGTGTGGATTAAAACAAAAAATATCATAAGATTACAATAATGGTTCAAGGAAGCGCGATTAGATAGTATGATTCCCGGGAAATACTAAAGATATAACAATAAACAAGAGGTGTTCATGGAAGCCAGTTTCTGGAACGGCAAGCGCGCACCGGGTGTAGCAGACCATATTGATTTTGACCGATTCAAGCACCTGGGAGAAGTCATTGAGTATGCGGTCAGTGCCTACGGAGAAAGGCCTGCCTATACCAGTCTGGGGAAAACAGTCACCTTCAGCGAGATTGACCGCCTCAGCACCCGGTTTGCGGCTTATCTGCAAAATCACACCAGTCTCAAACCAGGCGACAGCATCGCTATTCAGCTTCCCAACCTTCTGCAGTACCCGGTGGTGGTTTATGGAGCCATCAAAGCGGGCCTGGTGATCGTCAATACCAACCCTCTGTACACGGCCAGGGAGATGCACCATCAGTTTAATGACTCGGGAGCCAAGGCTCTGGTGTGCCTGAATGTGGTGGGGCATTTGGTGGAAGAGATTATCCAGGATACTCCCATCAAACACCTTATTGTCACAGAGCTTGCGGATTTACTGCCCTGGCCGAAAAGAACCCTGGTCAACCTTGCAGTAAAACACGTTAAAAAAATGGTTTCCCCATTTCACCTTCCCCAGGCGCTGAGTTTTAATCAGGCTCTGAAACTGGGTGGCCAGTCCCGGTTCAGCAAACCACTTCCTCCAGGGCCTGACGACATTGCTGTTTTGCAATATACCGGTGGTACCACGGGTGTGGCGAAAGGCGCGATGCTGACTCACCGGAATCTCATCAGCAATGTACTGCAAACTTCCAGTGTCCGCTCTCAGCTGGGTGATGATGGTCAGCCTTTGACCAAGGCCAGTGGTGATACCGTGATTGCGCCTCTACCGCTTTACCATATTTATGCGTTTACGGTTCACCTTATGTCCACTTTTGAGCTGGGTGGGCACAGTATTCTGATTGCCAACCCCCGGGATATGGACACCTTCGTTAAGGCACTGAAACCCTGGAAAATGAATGTGTTCATTGGTTTGAACACCCTGTTTGTAGGATTGATGAACCATCCAGGGTTCAGGGAGCTGGACTTTTCAGAGCTGACGGTGACCATGTCCGGTGGTACTGCCCTTCAGGCTGCGGTGGCAAATCGCTGGAAAGAGGTAACCGGATGCTCTATTTCTGAGGGGTATGGGCTTTCAGAAACGTCGCCAGTGGTGTCTCTGAACCCTGCTGGTGACTTTGCCCGGCTGGGCACTGTTGGTTTGCCCATGTCAGGAACTGCGTTGAAAGCGGTTGATGATGATGGGAATGAAGTGCCACTGGGTGAGCGGGGCGAGCTCTGTGTGAAAGGCCCCCAGGTCATGAAAGGATATTGGAAGAGGCCTGAGGCCACCGCTGAGACCCTTTGTGAAGAGGGCTGGTTGAAAACCGGGGACGTCGCCATTATTGATGAAGAAGGTTATGTGCGTATTGTTGACCGGGTAAAAGATATGGTGCTGGTGTCCGGATTCAATGTTTATCCTAATGAGATTGAGAATGTGGTGGCCAGGCATGAAAAAGTGCAGAACTGTGCCGTAATTGGAGTACCTGACGACAAGACCGGCGAGGCTGTTAAGTTATTCATCATTGCAGGAGATAAGGGGCTGACCCCTGATGAGGTGAAGGAGTATTGCCGACTGCACTTGACGGCGTACAAGGTACCGAAGCAAATTGAGTTCCGCGATGATTTGCCAATGACGCCGGTGGGGAAAGTCTTGAGAAAAGACCTTCGTGCCGAAGAACTGGATAAAAGAAAAGCCGCTTCCTGAGCGGAAGGTGTTAATACAGCGGCTGTTCTGGAAAATCTCTGCCAGACAGCCGCGGATTTGAAAAGACCGCGGTTTATCTCTCTGTAAGTGTTTTCCAAATTCCGATGGGTATTCTCTGCTTATGGCTACAAGGGGGTGAATTTCCAGAAGCTGAAAAGCCATTTTAATTTATGGCTGCCTTTTTATTTCATTTGTGTGTGAGCCCTGAGGAAGATATCAAGTCTTGAAAAGGTTGCCTTTGCCCTGTAAGGGGGCAGGGTTGTATTTAATGGATGGCTAAATGATTGCAAGGTAATAAGTAGGTTGAGATTAATAATTATGATTATATAAGAGGGTCGCGTTTAGGCGATGCTTTATACGTAATGACCGAAGAAGGAGGGGTTAAAAAAAAGAGCCTGGTAAATTGAGTGGCAGACTGAAAAATATGAATTAGAATTAACACCTTCAAAGCAATCAACTGATGGGGCTGTAAGAAACGTTAATTTCAGGGGTAGTCGCTTTTCACATCTTGTCATCTTTAATAGTGTTTTATCATCCCTTGCTGTCAGGGGGACGTGGTTTTCTGTCAACCCTCAGGCTTGCTTTGAATCAACCTTGGTGAATCACTGGGAGATACTCGTTATGAGTTTTTTGGAAATGATGCGATTTTCTGAAAAAAAGGGGCGGTACTTCTGAGGGTTAATTGCTCAGAAGCCGGATACGGCTAAGAGGGAAAGAATTCCTTGTTGACAGGAATCATTGTCTCGCCAGCTAACAGGTAGTCAGGCAGAGTCACTCTATTTACAGATTGTTTTGACAATGTTAGATTACTTCGTTTGTTTTCATAAACTTTTTATGATTTGCTCTTTTATTGCATAAATGGTTGCAAAAAATATGAATATTTTTGATGAAGCTCTAAGCGTTCTTAAATCTAAAGTCCAAATTCGTAAACTCTTCCATGATATGCATGCTGAAGATATTCAGCGTGTGATCAGCCGGGTAGAAGCGATCTATGAAGAAAAGCTGATGATCCAGATGGAAGCAGAAGAAGAACAGGCCCGCAAGCGTGAAGCGATCGAAGCCGTCTCCAAACAAATGCAGGAGCTTGGACTTTCCCTGAATGATCTTCAGGGGCTGGTCGGTGAAGGCAGCACCCGCAAAGGGAAGCCTCGCCAGCGCTTCCTGTTCCGTTATGAAAACGCTGAAGGTAACTCTGTAGACTGGGAAGGGGCGACAACAGGCCGTATCCCTGCTGAGTTTTCTGCTTATCTGGAGCGCACCGGTAAAGACCGCAAGGCCTGCATCGTTTCTGAGCTCTAATCTGTAGTAGTTCAGACCTGATCTGACAGTCACCGATTTTTCAGAGGGTGTCTGTCAGGTCAAATTCAGGCTACAAATTTTTCCTTCCAGATCTCTTTGCCATCTATCAGAGTTTCCATTGGCGTTCTT